>JBLHOI010000085.1:0-7512 GCA_047621375.1 Glaciecola sp. | reverse complement strand
CGTGATTAGTTTTGGGTCATAACCGCCATTGACCAAACCACTAATAATACTTCTGGGCATGTTACCCGCACCGATAAAACTTAACTTACGTGCTTGCATGTTACTCCTTCAAATTTGTTGATTAATTGGGGCTCAGTAGACAGCGTTCACGTTAATCGATACTCGAAAACTCAGTCGCGTGCGCCAAAAACAGCAGTGCCAACTCTAACTATTGTAGAGCCGCATTCGATAGCCGCAGGGATATCACCGCTCATGCCAATTGACAGGGTATCAAATTGTGGATACTTTTGCTGGCAAGTAGTGAATAAAGCCTGTACTTTTTTAAAAGATGCCAGTTGTTCTGACTTTACTTTACTCGCTTTTGGAATTGCCATTAAACCCCTCACACACAATCTGCTCAGCTTTTCGCAATCTGACAATAGCGGCATAAGGTCATGGGGCAATACGCCGGCCTTTGTTTCTTCTTCATCTATATTAACTTGAATGCAGATATTCAGAGGATCAGCGTAATTATGGCGTTGATCATTTAGCCGTTTTGCAATTTTAAAGCGGTCAACAGAATGCATCCAATCGAAATTTTCTGCCACTAAACGACTCTTGTTTGACTGTAATGGGCCGATAAAGTGCCAAGAGATATCAGGCAAATGTTTTAGTTCAGCTATTTTGTCGACGCCTTCCTGGACATAGTTCTCACCAAATGATCGGTGTCCAGCTTCATACGCAATAATAATATCCGATACAGGTTTGGTTTTACTTACGGCTAATAATTTAATATTGTTCGCATTACGTCCAGCCTTTAACGCACATTCTTCTATTTGAGCACGAACTGTCAGAATATTTTCGGCGATATTATTTTTCATTAGTTAGTTTCTCAAGTTTTAGTAACACAAGATTAATTATTTATATCAACGTTCGCATCAGCAACTATTTTTGGAGTGACCCATAGTGGACATTAACGAACTTCTCGCTTTCAGTGTAAGCAATAAAGCCTCAGATTTACATCTATCTGCGGGGTTACCTCCCATCATCCGTGTTGATGGTGAAATGCGTCGTCTCAACGTTGAGCCGCTCGATCACAAACAAGTCCATGCTTTAATTTTCAGTATTATGAATGATAATCAGCGTAAAGATTACGAAGAAAACTTAGAATGCGATTTTTCTTTTGAAATAAAAGAATTATCTCGTTTCAGGGTCAACGCCTTTATACAAAACCGTGGAGCCGCTGCTGTTTTACGCACCATTCCCAGCGACATACTAACACTAGACCAGCTAGGTGCACCGGAAATTTTTAAACAAATAATTAATCAACCTACAGGTATTGTACTCGTTACCGGGGCGACCGGTTCAGGAAAAAGTACGACTCTTGCAGCAATGGTTGACCATATTAATACGCATAAACGAGAGCATATTCTTACTATTGAGGATCCAATAGAATTTGTACATAAAAATAAGATGTGTGTGATGAATCAGCGTGAGGTTCATCGCGATACGCATAGCTTCAATAATGCCCTTCGTTCCGCCTTGCGCGAAGATCCAGATGTTATTATGGTCGGCGAATTGCGTGATTTAGAAACGATTCGTCTAGCGATATCAGCAGCGGAAACTGGCCACCTTGTGTTCGGCACGTTGCATACTAACTCCGCACCAAAAACGATAGACCGTATTATAGACGTATTTCCAGCAGAAGAAAAATCAATGGTACGGTCAATGCTTTCTGAATCGCTGCGCGCGGTAGTATCACAAACGTTATTGAAAAAAGTGGGGGGGGGACGAGTCGCTGCACATGAAATTATGATTGGTACACCCGCGATCCGGAATCTTATCCGGGAAGATAAAGTACCACAAATGTATTCTGTTATCCAAACGGGTCAACAGCATGGCATGCAGACGATGGACCAATGTTTACAACGTTTGGTTGCCATGGGGGTTATTTCAGCTAATGATGCAGCGTCTAAGTCAATAGACAAGCCGCCATCAATGGGTATGTAAGCACAACAGAGGATTAATTATGTTAAGTTTACACCAATGTTTACAGGATATGGCTGCGCAAAGTGCGTCTGATTTATTTATCACTGTTGGCATGCCAGTGAGCGCTAAAATTAATGGACGAATGACGCCGTTAACTGCGATGAATTTAACTGCACCGGAAGCTCTCGAACTCGTGCACGATGCAATGAGCGAGAAGCAAAAAAAGTCATTTGTAGACGAAAAAGAGTGTAATTTTGCCATTTCTATAGACGGTGTTGGCCGTTTCAGATGTAGTGCTTTTTGGCAACGAGATTTACCTGGTATGGTTGTCCGCCGGATTGTGACGCAAATTCCAAATGTAGATGAGTTGGGTTTACCATCAGTACTCAAAGACATCATCATGTCTAAAAAAGGCTTGATATTGTTTGTTGGTGGCACCGGTACAGGTAAGTCAACTTCACTTGCCGCTCTTATTGGGCATAGAAACCAACATTCTCACGGGCATATATTGACCATCGAGGATCCAATTGAATTTGTACATGAACATAATAACTGCGTAGTCACTCAGCGTGAAGTCGGTATCGACACGCATACGTTTGATGATGCCCTGAAGAGTTCATTACGCCAAGCTCCTGACGTTATATTGATTGGTGAAATTCGCTCAATGGAAACGATGGAATATGCAATGGCGTTCGCTGATACTGGACACTTATGCGTTGCTACTTTACACGCAAACAATGCCAACCAAGCGATTGAACGTATTATGCATTTAGCTCCAGCTAACATGCATCAGAAGCTACGTTTTGATTTAAGTCACAACATCAGAGCGATTGTAGCTCAGCAACTAGTGCCGACCATTGATGGCAAAGGCAGAGTAGCTGCGATAGAAATTTTACTGAACACGCCATTGGTATCAGATCTTATTCAACGAAATGAAATTGGTATGCTCAAAGAAGCGATGATTAAGGGAAAAGAGCAGGGCATGCAAACCTTTGATATGGCGCTGTATGCACTGTATAAAGAAAACCGTATTAGCGAAGAGCAGGCCATGCACAACGCAGACTCGCCAAATGACTTACGCTTAATGATAAAGCTAGACAGTCAAGAAGGCGCTAGCTTAGGTAGTTTAAGCAATGTTTCTATAGATATGGGTTAGAGAAGACGTAAGTAGTCGTTACTTGTCCAGAATAATTGATATTCCTCGTTATTATTAAATTTGGTGAACGATGGCTCCCTCTTATTGGTGAGCCTCGTTGATACTAGTAAACCCCATTGCTTGTGCATCCGATTACGAGTGGGGTTTAGTGTTTAGTTTTATCTGCTCCATGGAATAACACTGCTGGTCGCCATAATAATTATCCTTAAAATTACATACTTGAATATTTTTTTTGTGTTTGATTAGCAGTAGACGCTGGCCCAATTGAGTGATGATATCGTACATGGCTTTTCCCTTGTTATTATTAAAATAGAATGGTGATTGTTAGACAGCGTTATTCGCTTTCGTTTCCATTTATGCTTGTTTGTAAACCCATGATAGAGTGTATTGATTATCATTAGAAACGATAAAAAGAAATCGTTCTAATCGATTTTTAAGGTTAACGAATGGCATGATGAGTCAAAGCAGATTCTAGTCTTTTAATCGACGAGCGGTGGGTATGAGAACAAGTCCTGATACATCGCAATGAAAAAGAGTTTTGATATAAACAGATACGAGAGTAAATATTATTTATAAAAGAGGATATTATGCGACTATTTTTTCGCCATCATGACCGGTTCCATGTCTATCAAGTCCAGAGTATTCTTGACGATGCAGGTATACCCTGTTTTGTAAAAAATGAACTGGTGCAGGGTGCCATTGGGGAAATACCGCCCATGGATTCTGAGCCTGAAATTTGGCTGCAAGATGACGAATGGCAACCTAAAGCACAAAAAATACTCGATAGTTTTTATCAAGAGCAAGCTGATATCAGCCCCGATAACAAAAATGACTGGGCATGCTCTACCTGTGGGCAAATGAATGAAAGTCAGTTTGCAATTTGTTGGCAGTGCCAAGAACCCAGAATAAACGAGCCTTATTAATGCTAGCAAAGTGACGTTTTAAATGTATTTATTTAGGTGAAAATATAGGAAGAAATCAAGTAAACTCGCATTTCAGCAACAATAGAATTCTCGAAAATGTTGTTTAGATTGGCTCTTCGTTAGGTCAGGTTAATGTCTATTTTTGCAGGTGGCTGAGTTAATATTGCTCCATCACCCAACTTTCGTAAATTAAACAAGCTGAAACGCTATCTACTTTTTCTTTTGTTAGCTTTTTAAATCCACCTAGCTCGAATAAACGCGCTTTTGCATCTACAGTGCTCAAGCGTTCATCAAATGTATGGACTACAAGACCAAATCTGCCATGTAATCGACTCGCGAATTTTCTAGCGCGCTGTGTCAGTTCTTGTTCCGTTCCATCCATATTCAACGGTAAACCTACTAGCAAATTGTCAGGTTGCCACTCGGCAAAAATATCAGCAATACTTTGCCAATTAGGTATGCCGTCATTTGCTTTTATTGCAGCTAGAGGTGATGCGGTTCCTGTGATCATTTGGCCAACGGCGACGCCAATGCTTTTGGTACCATAGTCGAAGGCAATGCTGGTACTATTTTTCATTTAAGCATGACCAACTTCTTGGGTCAGTTGCCAAACATCAACACCTAGTCTGTTAACCGCCGCCTGCCACTTTGAGTGGACGGGAGTGTTGAATAGTAGTTCATGATCTGCCTCAACAGTAAGCCATGTATTCTCTTTTAGTTCTTGTTCGAGTTGCCCAGCTTCCCACCCAGCATGGCCAAGTGCGATAAGTGATTTTTCAGGACCTAAATCGTTGCCGATGACGCTTAAAATATCTTTGGAAGTAGTTATCATAATTTCCGGAGTGACGGCGACACTAGAACTCCAACCATCTTGGGAGCCATGCAATATAAAACCTCTGTCTTGATGCACTGGTCCTCCACAAAGCACAATTCTCTCACTTTTGCTATTTTCAACAATGGCATCTTTATCGGTTTGGGAAATGAGTTCTCGAAATGTCATTGTGGAGGGAAGGTTGATAACAATGCCCATCGCCCCTTCTTTGTTATGCTCGCAAATATAAATAACAGTTCGTTCAAAAAAGCCGTCTTCTAAAGAAGGCATAGCGATCAAAAGATGATTTTTCAAACTATTTTCTAACAGATTTAAGCTTTTCATGTATCTTTTTTACTTCCTTATTGAAGTCTTTTCTCGATAGCATCGAACAAGATGCCGCAAATGTTAATGTCATATTCGCTTTCGATTTCTTTGACACATGTTGGGCTGGTAATATTAATTTCAGTCACTTTAGTGCCAATGACATCAAGTCCGACAAATAGTAAACCTTGTGCAGACAAGTTTTTTGCTATTTTGTTAGCAATCGCAAAGTCTGATTCTGATAGAGGTTGAGGTCTCCCTGTTCCGCCGACCGCTAAGTTACCGCGCGTTTCATTTTTAGCTGGGATCCTCGCTAATGCATAAGGAATAACTTGACCATCGACAATCAAAATACGCTTATCACCGTCCTTTATTTCAGGTAAATACTCCTGAAACATAGCGTATCGGGTACCCAATTCAGTCAGCGTTTCAATAATAACACCTAAGTTATTACCATCTTCTTTTACTCTAAAAATAGACGTACCGCCCATGCCATCAAGTGGTTTACAAATGATATCCTTATGTTTAGCGTGAAACGCTCGTATTAATTTATTACTGCTGGTGACCAATGTGTCAGGGATCAGATCTGGAAACAAGGAAGTGAATAGCTTTTCATTAAAGTCTCGCAGTGCCGAGGCTTTATTGACCACTAGGCAGCCAAGATTTTCTGCAAGTTCAAAAATTTGTGTTGCGTACAAAAATTCACTATCAAAAGGGGGATCCTTACGCATTAACAAGGTATCTAAGTCGCCCAAACAGATATCTTGTTCTGACTCGAAAGTATACCAACCCGAAGCATCATTCTGAACACGAAGTATTTTAGTAATGGCACGGGGTTCACCATTTAAAATATAAAGGTCGCCCATTTCCATATAATACAACTCGTATCCACGTTTTTGTGCTTCAGTGAGCATAGCAAAGCTCGTGTCTTTTTTGATATTAATGGCAGAAATGGGGTCCATCACGATGCCAAGTTTAATTGTCATAAGCTTTTTCGTCTCTTGTATTTATTGTCGATGTTGTCACTGCGTTGCTGAGTTTCAAGCTAAAGGTCACCAAATAGTGACTGCATTATGGAAATACTAGCCAAAGCGGCAGTTTCTGTGCGCAAAATGCGAGGACCTAAATTAACAGATTCAAAGCCCGTTTGTTCACAAGTATAGACCTCTTGTTCGGAAAGGCCTCCCTCAGGACCGATTAATAGTCTAAAACCGCGAGCAGGTTTCGTTAAGCTCGACATATACTTTGTACTGCCAGGTGTCAGCATAACCTTTTTTTGCTCTGTAGATTGTCCTAACCACTTGTTCAATGTGATTGGTTGATTCAACGTGGGCAAAATATTCCGGCCTGATTGCTCACAAGCAGAAATGATAATTTTTTGCCATTGTTCATGCTTCTTTTGCCATCTATCTACAGACAGTTTGACAGCGCAGCGCTCGGTGATCACTGGGGTTATTTCGGACACACCAAGTTCCACCGATTTTTGTAATGCAAAATCCATTCTGTCACCCTTTGATACCCCTTGAGCCAAGTGAATATGTAGTGGTGACTCGCTGCTCATTGAAAGCTGCGAATTAATAATAACGACGACTTGTTTCTTAGTAATGCTCAGTACTTCTGCACTATATTCGTTGCC
This sequence comes from Glaciecola sp., assembly GCA_047621375.1. Classification (GTDB taxonomy): domain Bacteria; phylum Pseudomonadota; class Gammaproteobacteria; order Enterobacterales; family Alteromonadaceae; genus Glaciecola. The sequence goes on along the minus strand of JBLHOI010000085.1, from coordinate 694 downwards.
ATCACCATTAAAAAGAACAATAGGGTCAGCCTGCTTTAAACGTAATACATTATTTATGTAGTGGCTAAGTTGACCGTCGAGCTCAATTTCGTCATCTACTTGCAAAGTCGAAGGTGTGTAAAAACGGGAAATTCGCATCATGTTTACAATAACAAAGAAATAATTCTTCGATCCTATCACAACATTTTTATTCGCGATGTTTTTATCCGTTATTTTGCAACTGTAAGGCTTTACTGGTTCGACTGTGCCGGCGCTAATTCAGTCTTATTTGACTCGGGTACGGCAGGATTTTGCAATTCTGCGGAGTATTTGACGCTGTTAAACTGGCTTCGGGCATTCGGGCTATTTTTACCTTTTGATTCGCTCAGCGCAAATGCAAGTAGTCCAATAATGATGACTGTAATTATGACAAAAAAATATATTTCCATTACTTTTGCTCCTAGCTTTTATCTCAAAGGACCGCACCAATTTATTAGATTATTAGTGTGGTTACTTTATTGACTACTTCCTTTCTTCAATGTCCGTTCGTCAAAGTGGTATTACTTGCTATTAACGATGCAGCACTATTATTTGTAATTACTTAATAATGCAATCGCGATAATCATCTGAATTTTTACCATTCGTTAGCGTTCAATAACGAAAACCGGCCTTGCTCTATTTTTACCCCTTATTTTGCGGATTCAAAGTGTATCGG
>JBLHOI010000084.1:0-7645 GCA_047621375.1 Glaciecola sp. | reverse complement strand
CGCCATTTCAGACATCATATGAACCGGATCTAGCTCGGGCATAACACCAACTATTTTTTCATCATCATAAACATGGTGAGCACCAGTGTGCCCGCAAACCCAGCTATTACACCCTTAACAAGGTTCGCCGAACCAATATTATCAGACATACTTTTTCCTCATCTGGAACCTATACTTTTTCAATACAACACTTTAACGCAATCTGTCTGAAAGAGACGAGAAAGACTACATTTGAGTAGTTCAGCCAAAATGGGTTACACGACTTAATTGGATTATTCACTCCAGCGATTAGTAGATGCATATAAATAAACTTTGGTTACACCTAGCGCGAAAAAAAATCTGTGCGATACTCCATGTCAATATTATGAGGAATACCAATTAATGGTAACTGACCAACAGGCAGAGCAACTTGTACGCGAAAACATTGGGTGGATGCTGCGCTTGGCAGAACGTGTGTTACGTGACCCAGAGCTCGCAAAAGATGCTACTCAGGAGGCATTCATCAATGCCTTCCGTGGGCTAGAGAGTTTTGAGGGGCGATCTAGCCTAAAAACCTGGCTACACCGCATTACTATCAATGCCTCACTTAACAAATTACGTCAGTTGAAAAGACTTGAAGAACAATCCATAGATGACTATCTTCCGGAATTTGATCAGGATGATTGTCGGATCGAATTACCCTGGACTCATCTGGCTTCAGCTCAGGAAATAATGGAAAGTGAGAGCCTACGTGCCCAAGTCCATATGGGTATTGATGCCCTTCCGGAGTCGTACCGTATCGTTTTACAGCTCCGCGACATCGAAGGGTATGACACCAAAGAAGTTGCTGAGATACTAGAAATATCTGATGCTAACGTTAAGGTTCGCTTACACCGTGCGCGGTCTGCCCTCAAGAAACTGCTCGAACCTGTTCTTCGCGGGGAAATTAATTCATGAATAATTTACGAAGAAATGGCCTCCTGCGCAGCCTTAAAGGCTTTATGCTGAAACGAATGCATAATATGATCACCTGCAAAGAGTTTGAAGACTTTGTACAACTCTATTTTGAAGGCGAGCTTTCAGACAAACAACGTTCTGTATTTGAATTGCACTTGCGGCTGTGTCGCGAATGTCGTGAATACCTAGCGGCCTATAAGCGCACTCAGGAAATCACTGCTACGGTGTTAGCGTCACCCAAATCGCCTGTTCCAGACGACGTTCCTGAAGATCTCATCAAAGCCATTCTTGAGGCGCGCAAGCATTAGCCACGCTAGTGACAAACTAGCTAGATCTTTTGTTCTGCTAGCGAGTGTAATTAGTCTATAAATAATATGTAGATTATATTTGACGCGATAAAGAAAGTTAACTAGTCCGTGTTAACAAATTTGCGCTGACCGCTATTATTCATTTGCCTCATACCTTGCAAAATCGGTGATTACCGGAGAATAGCAATTAATGGCTATATTTAACCCTAACCGCTTTGCAACACTAACTATCCCAGCGGATCAACACCGGCCCGCTGCAAGGCATAGTGAAGTCAAAAATGTATATGGTGACATTTATAGCGTTCGTGGAAAAATGACCTCCACCCCAAGCAGACCTCTATTTGAACGGATATTTTTATACTATTCACGCACTATGACAATCGTTCGACGAAAAAATAACGACGATATTTTTGAGCTAACATTGATAAACACTATTCGGCTTAATGACAAAACCTTGGCGAAGCTGTCGGAGCATGGGGGAATTAGACATGTGGTCAGATTGGGCGCTTTTCACGGCGTGGATGACGCTTTTTATGTGCAGCGCTATGGCGCGACTTAATAGATTGTCGACGGAATGACATCCGCATCTGGGTTGAAAGTAAAGCCGGAATTACTAGCGACAAACAATATTCCGATACTCGCCGCCCAGCTTTTCAATTTTCATAAATTAACCTACCCAGAAGCGATCATTATTCTGCCATCGATGGAATAGCCGCCAGGCGTGGCGATAACAACTGACGCTATTCAAAATCATACCTCGAGCTTTAATATTGATAACTCCCCACTTGTTTCTCTGGTTATATGGCGTATTGGCTTAGTCGGGAGAGCGCGTCAGGGCCCAATTCGGATGCGCGATCAGGTGCCAACTGGCATTTCAACTGCGGCTTACTCCGCGCAGGAAAAAAGAAGAGATATAGTTGCGTTTTTAGACCCCAGTACGAGAGTTTATTAGCCAATTATGATTTTTATATGTTGATACTCGGACATGGGCGGCCAATTTATAAGGGCGCAAAAGAAGCAGCAAAAGCCAGCATTGATCAGCAATTACTATATTAACAGCTGTTGAAATCAACTATTTTTGATGTAGTCCGTTTCGAATATTTTCACAAGTTCGATACAGTGGCGCAAAAACATACTGCCCAGCATATTTACTTTATCCAGCCGAATAAAATCTACGTATTATCTAAATACCAACTGCTCGATCCCAAGATCGCATAAGCGCGTTATTTTAACTCACGATACTAATCTGATGAAATAAACATCTCAGCTTTTACTAGATGTTCATGGATTTTGTCAGCAACTAAATGATCAGCTATGGCCAATTGGCCTACAAGAAATATAACTACGCCTCATTTCTTGCTATTTTTTCCAATCGGAATCAGATCTAAAAAAATCAAAGAGCCACAGGTATATCGGCCCTTCGATTAAGTAATACTTTTGTTTAAAACTGAACCAGTTCATTGCTAAAGCTGCCATTCTTGGTTTTGCGGTCGCCATTAATGTAGGCTATTTCAATATTTTTGACGGAGGCGTCGGCCAAGCCAAAAATAATTATCCGTGAACTGTCTGAGCATAGGCCTTCGCCCGATACATAAGGGCGACTTAATATTTTACCACTCGAGAGTTCAACTTTAACGTTAGCACCAATTGATGCCACATCGTTGCCCAGCGCTACCTTAAGATAGTTGCCTTTCCCTGCGGTGCTGAGAAACAATTTAGAATCGCCATTGAGATTTGCATGAACGATATCAGGGCGACCGTCTTGATTGAAATCTGCCGTAAGCGGAGAGATTGAGTACGCGCGATTAATGACACCCGACTGTCGCTCTGATGGTGAAAATTCTCCATTAGGCTTTTGCAGTAGTACGCGTCCATTCGCGCGCAGAAATGGTACTTTATGCGGTGGCAAGCCAATATAGTTTTCTGAAACAATTAAATCTTCCGCACCATCTAAGTTAAGGTCTTCAAATACACCTCCCCATGAAAACTCATAATCGGCAATTTTGGCCTTCTCCGCAATATCTTCAAACTCAAAGTTGCCTTTATTTTTAAACAAAATCCATTTCCAATTAGTAATTTGTTGTTCAGTCAATTTACCACGAATCATAAAATCTGGTGGTGTTGAGCCAACGTTGGAAAAAAAGAAATCAGCCAGGCCATCGTTCCCCAAATCAGTAATCCCCAACCCCATCGGATAGCTATACTGGCGGCTGTTAGGATTGCTGACACGTTCGAAACTCATATTGCCCTTATTTCTCCATGTCACCACATGCCCGGTGTCATGGGCGACCACCAAATCTTCATTACCGTCACGGTCAATATCGATAAATGCCGACTGAAATGTGTTGTGTTTATAAGTAAGCCCAGCCTGCTCTGTCATATCGGTAAAAGTATTATCGCCATTGTTAATAAACAGTTTACTCGACCCACCGTAGCCTTCACGAAAGATGTTCTGCCCTTCAACCAGCTCGTGGCGAATATAACCAGCAACATACATGTCAAAGGCGCCATCTCTGTTTAAATCAGCCACAGCGATAGAAAGCGCAAGAGTGTCGTCTGGCATTTTTGCATCGAGCTTTTGCGTACTAAACATTTTGCCATCATTATGATGCAGCCAAATCCCATCCTCGCGGGCGACGAGTAGATCTTGCCTACCGTCGTTATCGACATCGAGCACAACACTTCCCATGCTTGCCGTCTTGCCTTTAGTGATACCGAGGGCACCTTCAATAGCAACTAGCTTGTTATTTTTAAACGTAAACAAACCATCAGGCGTGTTTTTACTTCCTCCGAGAAATAATTCTTCTACCCCGTCACCATCAACATCAATAATAGCCGATGCCAAAAAGGGCAGACTCACAGAAAAGTCATTACCTTGATTGAACTCAATCACTGACTCCTCAAATTTTGGAACCTCAACCTCAGATAGATCAACATCATAATTGTCTTGTCTATCAAGAACAAAGCTTCCAGCCACCATAATCATTAATATGATGACCATGACCGGGAGGACAAATAAAACCTTCTTGAATACACGCATTACTTAATCCTTTTCTTGCTTGCTAATAGTGAATGAGTAAAAAATAGAAACCAGAAACAACAACCCAAATGATACATTTAGCGCAATAGGCATTAAGTAAATACCAATTGCGGGTTTGATAAGCCAAATGGCGAAACACGACAATAAAATTAATATGGGATTAAATACCGCGAACCAGCGAGGGTAATAACTTTGGCCCGATAAGCATAACCAGATAAAAATAATCGAAAATAGCAGGACAGCCAGCCGTGTTATTTGTAAAATATTTTCGTAGCGAAGTTCATACAAAGAAACAAGGTGCGTTAAGTCGTTTAGTGCTTCAAGGTTGACAATCGTGCTAATACTCGCACGCGAGCCAATCCAAACCGAGCCCACCATAATGCCGTATGACATGATGACGAATGCTATTCGCGACGCTATTTTATTTGCAGGTTCCAACATCTTCATCAGATGCCAAAACCCAATCAAGTAAAGCGGCGCACCTAGAACCGCTATAAAATGCCCAGCGGTACTGGTATGCGCACTGATTCCCTTCATAAAGTCATAGCCGCCTGCTTCGTCAAACCGCCCAAGACTATCAAAATGCAAAAGAAATTCACCGGTGCCAACCAAAATAGTAGCCAATAGACCAACAAAACCAGCTACAATAATTTGACTATTTTTTTTAACCATATTATTCCTATGATGAAACATTAGATCCGACCGTTATCGTAAACTAAGGGCCCTCGAGCAACACCCTTTTCTAATTTTATCTTTCCCGTATACAGCAACTCATCAATAAATAACGGCGCCAAAATCAATAATCTGGCTGATACATTAAAGCTTCTATATAATCTCTTAAATTATCGAGCCTGCTGCTTTTAGCTAAGCTGCATTCATAGGCTTTTACAGCGACCGCTGCCGCAATATTCAAAGATATGTTTCTGATCTCGGTGAGCAGCGGGTAGAGCGTTCCGACATCTAAATTCTCCTGACTCACTAGATTGGCATTCAAAAGTGGATTCAAGGTACCACCTATAACACCAAATATCTGTTTTGTGCTAAACGGCTCTAAGATATCAAATATCATTTCACAAACTCGCTTAGCTATTATTGTTCTCAATTATAGTCTTTTAGGCTTATTTTTTGATGCTATTTTTGAACCAATTAGAACGTTATAGGTATGCTTTTGCTAAAATATAGCAACGCTTACCGGTAATGTTCTGCACATCCCTTTTTCATGCTTAGTATCTGAACCACCGCTATTACCCCCTAACATATGCATGTGCGCCGACGATTAGGCCACCCAAGTCAAAAGCGCCTATATATCTTTCATTAAACTTTCACCTACTTAGTAGATACACCGAAATAACTTTTGGTTACACCTAGCGCAAAATAAATCCGTGAGATACACGACCTCAGTCTGAGGAAAGCTAATTAGCCGCAACTAACCATCAGCCAGAGCAACTGGCACGCGAAAAAACCGGATAGATGCTGTATGGCATAACGTGTGTACCTGACCCAGAGCTAGCAAAACATGCCTACTCAGTTATTTTGTATTGCAGGATCGAGATCAAACTATACCGACGCTTACCTTTTCGTATATATTTACTATCAATTCGTTCAGTATTAATACTATCGAACTTTAATTGAACCAATGCGCAACTGAGTTATCTGAATATCGAATATGCCGACGGTAGAAAAATAATAATGAATCGAGATAATCAAGTAATAGACAACCTTCTAACTATTTACCAGCACCGAGTTGTCATTATCGCTCACCCGGCTTTCGGCGAAGCGTTTCATGAAGACAAACCGGCAGTGCGCAATCGAATTCCATTCCATTGTGTTGAAAAGGGCAGCTGTACAGTTACCTGCAACGACAATGAATACACGCTAAAAATGGGCGATTTTGTCGCCATCATGCGTGGCGGCGAACATGTTTTAACCGTCAGTGATGACCAAGCATTGGAAGAAACGACCTTAATTTGCGGCTATTTTGAATTTCTTGACGACCACAATCAATTGCTTATGGAGAGTTTTCCAGAGATTCTTGTGTCGAAAGCATCGGATATTGAAAAATCAAAAAAAATCAAAACATTGTCTGGACTGATGATGCAAGAAATTAACAGCGGCAATCCTGGTTCTGAGAAAGCTACCGCGATGTTGGCTGACTTATTTTTTATCGAGATATTACGCGCAGCTTTAAACGACCGTCAGGCAAACAAGGGGCTTATTGCGGCTTTCGCTGATAAAAACTTAGCGCTGGCCTTAGACGCTTTTCATAACAACTTCGACTTGCCTTGGACTTTAGATTCACTCGCAAAAGAGGCGGGGGTATCAAGAACAAAGTTTGCCATCAACTTTAAAGAAGTGGTTGGTATCAGCCCTGGCAATTACATTACCCAATGGCGAATTCATTGGGCTGCAGCTCAATTAAGAGACACTAAAAGTAATTTATATCAAATTGCCCTGGCCGCCGGCTATCACTCAAATGCTTCTTTTACCCGAGCCTTTAGGAAACAAATGCAAGCGTCACCTGACATCTATCGAAAAAAATACTGCACTAACAATCAAACTGAGTAGCTTCTGAGTAACTGATTATCAACCCAAGTAAAAATGTAGTTCGAGATTAGACTTCCTATATCGTCACTCGCTTGGTCCTGAGACAAAAACGAACATAGATTGGCAAAGTCATTACCTGCTAGCACTAAATCAATTAGCTGATGTTCTTGATGTGTTACCGACCTAAATTCTGTTAAGCGATCTTTGTTGCGCCAGATAAGCCAATGGTTCTCTTGCTGTATTGGCGTAGGAGGAATTACTCCCTCCTTCATGGCCTGCCAAATATCCACAGTATTCCACTGAAACGTAATGCATTGCACACTAGGATGAAATCTAAATATAACGGCAGCCCAGTCGCTTGCTACAATATTCTGCAAATCTTCACGGCATAAAAAATTGCTATCTTGGGCATCAAATGCTGTCATTAAAATACGTTCAAAGGCGGCAAACTCTGCCGCCACCGGTACGTTTTGCAACAGTTTAAAGTCTGTTAAAAATTGCGGCAAGTTGTCGCAAAAGTGGCGTAAAGAAGTATATGACGAAGGATACTTTTCAATGTAGCCAGCAACCACCTGGTCGAAAATGTCATCTCCCAAATAAAATCCCAGTTGCGAGTGATCGGTGTCAATAGCCTCTTTTAATCGTAAGCTATAGGCATTTTTATAAATCTGTAGTTGCTGCAATTTTTTGTCATCACTGACAGAAGTAATGCTATCGAAAATACTGCCATCATCATGCAGTAAATAGTTAAGTAAGTTTAGCTGTAAGGTTTTAAGCTCACTCATAACGGGTAACCTTTATCATTCAGGCTAAGCCT
>JBLHOI010000083.1:0-7657 GCA_047621375.1 Glaciecola sp. | reverse complement strand
TCGCGACCCCGACCTTGGCAAGGTCGTGCTCTACCAGCTGAGCTATTCCCGCTCTGTAATGTGGTGTGCATTCTAACCTCTAAATAAAACCTGTCAACACTAAATCTTAAAGAAATATTCTGTTTCGTTAAAAATTGTACAGTTCGTTGTTATTTTGCACTGAAACGACCAAAACCGAGCTTTATACCTTACTTAACTGTTTCCAAGCAGCTTTGGTGTAAACAACCATAGACCAAACTGATAAAATAGCGGAAAGATATAACAATATTTTACCTATTGTTACCCAGTAGATTGGAATACCCATAAACACTTCTATACCAGACAGTAAACCAATGAGTGCGAGCATTTGAGTCATTGTTTTAGATTTTCCAATGAATGATACCTGAACCGTTTCAGAGCTACCGTGCTGCCCCATCCATTCGCGTAGTGCAGAAACATAAATTTCACGCATTAATAATGCAATAGCGGGAACCGTTATCCAAACGCTAGCATAGCTATGAGTAACCATAAGTAACGCTGCTGCAACAATGAGTTTATCCGCCACTGGATCAAGAAATGCACCAAACGGCGTTGATTGTTTCAATTTTCTGGCTAGATATCCATCGATCCAATCAGTAATGGCGGCTAACCAAAATATAAATGCACCAGCTTGATGAGCCCACCGCCAATCAAGGAAATAAACACACACAAAAACAGGTATCAAAATGACTCTGAACATGGTGATGATGTTGGGGATAGTCCACATACTTAATAAAAACCTTGGTCTACTTTTTTGTTCTGTGTATATGATACCAGAACAGGTTCAATTAAGAATGCAAATGATCATATATGATATCTGCAAGTTCAACACTGATGCCAGGAACCTTGCTAATTTCCTGTTTACTCGCCTTTTTAAGTCCTTGTAGCCCTCCTGAGTACTTTAATAAGGTTTGTCGCTTCTTGGGCCCTATACCGGGAATACCCTCTAATGTTGAGGTTGTTTTAACTTTGTGACGCTTGTTACGATGCCCCAATATAGCGAAACGATGCGATTCATCTCTAATATGCTGTATTAGATGCAAACCAGGTGAGTCACTTTCCATAGGGATCGTTTCATAAGATCCGGCTCTAATTAGAGTCTCAAGCCCTGCTTTCCGGCTGCTGCCTTTGGCTACGCCAATAAGCATGGGTTTAAACTCAGATGGCCAATCCTCAAAATGGGCCTCAGCTTGGGATAACTGCCCTTTCCCGCCATCTATAAAAAGAATATCAGGCAGTTTAGCGTCCGCATTAGGCGATTTGTATCGTCGTTTCAAAGCTTGTGCCATGGCAGCGTAATCATCTCCGGGAGTAATACCTTCAATGTTAAATGTTCTATAATCACTTTTTAACGGACCATCTCGATTAAAAACAACACACGAAGCGACGGTTTGCTGGCCAGAAGTATGGCTAATGTCGAAGCACTCCATACGAGTAATGGGCGTATCTACTTCAATCGACTTTTCTAAATCGACGTAACGTGCAAACATCGATTTTTGTTGGTTCTGTTGTGTTTCAAGTGCGTTGTCCGCGTTTTTATTAGCCAACTGCAAGTATTGACGTTTCTCATCCCGAACCCCCTCAAAGAATTTAACTTTGTAGCCAGCTTCAGTTGACAATACTTTCTCAACTTCATCCATTTCTGGAAATTTAAGAGGAATAACAATTTGTTTTGGGATTGTCTTATTTCCAGCAAGATAAAACTGCAGAATAAAAGATTGGAATACAGTTTCATCGTCGATATCCCTTGGGATTTTAGGGAAAAATGATTTACTACCAAGCAATTGGCTGTCACGAACAAATAAAGCTTGAACACAGGCATAACCATTCTTGAATGAGAACCCAAACACATCCATTTCTTCCTGATTACCCGTAACAAACTGTTGTTCTTGTATGCGACGAAGTGCGCTAATTTGGTCTCGATAACGTGCGGCACCTTCAAAATTTAACGCAATACTGGCATGTTCCATCTTCTCTACTAATGTAGCAATAACCTCAGAATTTTTTCCTCGTAAGAATAATGTCGCTAAGTTTACCTGTTCTTTATACTCATGATCACTTACATATCCCTCGACACAGGGTGCAGAGCAACGTTTCATTTGATATTGCAAACAAGGTCTGCTGCGCGCACGATAATAGCTATCTTCACATTGTCTAATTGGAAATATCCGTTGCATCGATCTTAAACTTTCTCTTACGGCCCAAACACTCGGATAAGGACCAAAATAGGTGCCTTTGAGCTTTTTAGTGCCGCGATGAAAACTTAGACGAGGGTGTTCGTGATCTGAGAGAAAAATAAAAGGATAAGATTTGTCGTCACGCAACACCACATTATAACGTGGCCGATATTTTTTTATGAAGTTATTTTCAAGTATAAACGCTTCAGTTTCACTCGATACTACAGTCACATCCATTTGTGCGATGTGCGTTACGAGCGATTGAGTTTTTACACTATCAACGGTCTTACGAAAATAAGAGCTCACTCTTTTCTTTAAATTTTTAGCTTTACCAACATAAATAACTTCGTCCCTACTGTTGTACATTCTGTAAACACCAGGTTTTGAAGTCAAGTTCTTTAGAAATGCCTCGGAATCAAAAAGAAGTTCGTCACTCATTATTACTCAGTTTGTATTAGTTTATGGCGCAATGCTAAATGTGTCAGTTCAACGTCCGAACCTACATTAAGCTTGTCAAACATGCGATACCGATACGTGTTAACCGTTTTAGCACTGATATTAAGATTAGCCGCAATTTCTGGAACCCGTGTCCCTCTGGTTAACATCATAGTAATTTCTAACTCACGATCGGATAAACTTTCAAAAGGATTATCGCGATTAAGGGAAGTGCTGCCTATAGCCAATTTTTGTGCTACGTCAGCAGAGATGTAGCGTTGACCTGATGATACCTTATATATTGCATTTACCATTTCAACTGGGTCAGCATCTTTAGTTAAGAAACCATGAGCACCAGCTTGCATTATTTTTGTCGGTATTGGATTTTCCTTGTGCATTGATAGACAAATGATACGAGTGCTATCACAGAACCGCAAAATTTTTCGAGTTGCCTCTAATCCTCCGATACCTGGCATGCTTATATCCATCATAACGATATCAGGTGGATTTTTTCGACATTGTTCTACCGCTTCTTCGCCACTGCCGACGGATCCAACGACATTAAAATCTTTAACGTCATTTAATATACGACTAATACCTGTTCGAACGAGCTCATGGTCATCAACCAATAAAATCTTGATCACGTAGGAACCTCAAATTCTTATTATTAGATTACAACGGGTAAATACAGTAACAGAGTATCGTCTAAAAGCAGACATATTAAAATAAGTTTGTAAATAAATCCTACTGATTTATATGAATAAGTGGTTTGATAAGGAAGTAATTGTTGCCACATTAAATTCCCTTTTTTTTTGTAACCGGCTAAAGACTTTTATTCAAAGGTCAATAAAAATATTTTAAGCCATGGAAAACTGAAGTTAACAACAATAGGGTGTGTGGTTTGGGCCTTCTTCTCTTTTGTCGTGAATAATCACAAATACTCTGCTTATTAGACTAGATTTCAGTTTGAATTTCACCATAAAAAAAGGCCTAAACATTGTTTAGGCCTTCTAAAATGGCGGAGAGTAGAGGATTCGAACCTCTGGAAGATTTGACTCTTCGTCTGATTTCAAGTCAGGTGCATTAAACCGAGCTCTGCCAACTCTCCAAATTTTTAAAATCTTCTTATTGACATTTTGCTACTATAATCAATAATTACACTCTTTAAGGTCATTTTAGCAATTTCGCTGATGCGCATTGCATTGCCCTTCGAAGAGGAGCGCATATTAAGGGTCAAACTACCTGTTGTAAAGTCTTTACACTGAAAAAAGTGGTTTTTTTTGTTTGTTTGAACAATTTTCAGGCATTCCTGTATTAATATCGATTAGTTATCGAAAACTACTTGAATTATGGAACCAAACACCATACAAAGTATCTAACAAATAACCAAGTGTTTTACTCAATTATTATTTAACGTGGAGACGTACAAATGGAACAACGTTCAGTCTTTTCTGCTGCAGGCAATCGGTCAGCAATAGAAATTAACAAGGTTTTGAAAAATACCTACTTATTGCTGTCTATGACTTTAGTGTTTAGTGCAGTGTGTGCTTGGATTACAATGGGTATGAATCTGGGAGGTTTTGCGAGGATCGGACTTATGTTAGCAGCATTTGGGTCTTTATTCGCTGTCTCTAAATATGCTAATTCAGCAGCAGCGTTACCATTAACCTTTTTATTCACTGGTTTAATGGGGGCAGCTCTCGGTCCACTTTTAAGTTATTATGTGGCTGTGGGTTACCCAGGTCTGATTATGGAAGCTTTTGGAACAACTGCCATTATTTTCGTAGCACTATCCGGCTATGTAATTACGACCAAGAAAGATTTTAGTTTCTTAGGTGGCTTTCTAATCGTAGGACTTGTTTTCGCCATTATTGCTAGTATCGCGAATATCTTCTTTGCAGTACCTGCTGTACATTTAGCTATTAACGCTGTCATTGTGTTTATATTCTCCGGTTTCATCTTATATGACACTAGCAGAATTATTAAAGGCGGCGAAACCAACTACGTTATGGCAACTGTGTCGCTTTACTTGAATATATATAACTTGTTTACAGCGTTACTTGCCCTACTGAACGCGTTTGGTAGCGACGATTGATCAATTATATTAATTAAGGAAAACACCCCTTTTTGGGGTGTTTTTGTTTGTTATGAAAAAATTTCTCATATTTGTTACCCGTTCTCCGTTTGATTCTTTGAATGGACAAACCGCCCTATCCTTTTGTGAAGCTGCAATTGCATTGGGACATAAAATAGAGCATGTGTTTTTTTATCAGCAAGGTGTACAGCATGCTAACGTCAGCATTCAGCCCGCATCTGGTGAAAAGAGTATGCTGATGCAATGGGTTACATTTTCAGAACAAACAAAAACATCGCTAAATGTATGTGTTACTGCATCAATCAAACGCGGTGTATTATCAGCAGAAGATGCCTCTTATACACAGTTATATAGCAATGTTCACTCTGCATTCAATGCTGTCGGAATGGCCGAATACTTTGCCGCACTAAATACATGTGCGTCTGCTGACGCTGATTCGTTAATCTGTATGCAGTTTTAGAGATAAGCCGTGATAAAATTACTTATTATTTCGACTCAGCCTCCATATGTCGCAAGTGCTGCGCAGGATGCCTTAGAGGCGGCACTTGCAGCTAGTAATATCGGCATTAAAGTAACATTTGTGTTTTCTCAACAAGGGCTTTATCAGCTCTTAGACAGTCAGAACAGTACTTCTGTAAATAAACGGTCAATCGTAAAACAGATTAACGCACTTCCATTGTACGATATTGAGGATGTTTATTATGTGGAGGAAGACATGACAGATCTTATGCTTTCGAACCAGACACTTACACCTACAGCAAATCCGATAGATACTCATGCATTCCATCAATTATGCGCTGTATCTAACGCAATTTTACGTTTTTAGTTTAGGATTATTTACGCATGTTACTTGTATTTTTAAGCTCTGAGTACAAATCCATTCAAGCATTCTTACCTCAAACAAGTAATGAGCGACCGCATGCAGTTATTATTGCACAACAAGGTGTTTATCAATTAGATAACATATTAAGAGGAATGCGAGGACGCCACGACGTTAATATTCACGTACTCCAACGCGACTTGTTGGCAACAGGACTGCATTCAAAAGTCCAAGCGTACAATAAAGTACATATTATCGACTTTACAGAATTTGTAACGTTAACAACGCAACATACTGCATGTATTACACTACAATAACTAAAAACCAGCTTCTTACAAAAAGAGTTTAAATAGAAATCGAATGCAACACTTTTTAGAATATGCGGGCGCAAAAATAGAAACAGATACTGATGGTTTTCTGATTGATTACTTAGAGTGGAATAAAGAACTGGCGTTGGTAATTGCACAGCGAGAGGAACTTGTTTTGACTCCCGCACATTGGGATGTGGTACTTTTTGTCAGAGCGTTTTACGAAGAGTACGAAACAAGTCCTGCAATACGAGTGCTGGTAAAAAGCCTAGCAAATAAATTTGGACCCGAAGTTGGCAACAGCCGACATATGCAACGCTTGTTTCCTAAAGGCCCAGCGAAGCAAGTGAGCAGAATTGCTGGCCTACCTAAGCCAGCAAAGTGTCTGTAATTAATATCTAAGCAGACGGTGACAAAACTTTTAGACCATTCATGTATGGGACTAAAACTTCGGGTACTCTCACGCTGCCATCAGCTTGTTGATAATTTTCCAATATTGCGACTAACGTTCTGCCAACCGCTAGCCCCGACCCATTCAAAGTATGCAGCAATTCTGGTTTTTTCATATCGTGTGATTTATATCTGGCATGCATTCTGCGCGCTTGGAAGTCGCCCATATTTGAACAAGAAGAAATTTCCCTGTAAGTATCTTGTGCTGGAAGCCACACCTCTAAATCATAAGTTTTGCTTGAGCCAAAGCCCATATCACCTGTACACAAAAGAACTTTACGATAAGCTAATCCTAGTTTTTGTAGGATAACTTCGGCATGGCCCGTCAATTCCTCTAGGGCTTGCATTGAATTACTCGGGTGTACCAACTGAACCATCTCGACTTTATCAAATTGATGTTGACGAATCAGTCCTTTCGTATCGCGGCCATATGAACCGGCTTCACTTCTGAAACAAGGTGTATGTGCCGTCATTTTTATAGGTAGAGCTTCTAAAGGAAATATTTCGTCTCGGGCTATATTGGTCAATGGTACTTCAGCAGTAGGGATAAGCGACATGCCCTGGCCTTCTTCCGTTGCCGGTTTAGTATGAAATAAATCTTCCCCAAACTTAGGTAATTGGCCCGTTCCGTAAAGACTGTCGGAATTAACAAGATAAGGAACATAGACCTCTTGATAGCCATGCTCTTCAGTATGTGTATCAAGCATGAACTGACCGAGCGCTCGATGCATTCTAGCAACCGCTCCATTCATAATAACAAATCGTGAACCCGATAATTTTGCTGCTGTTTCAAAATCAAGTCCATTGTTCAATCGTGCTGACACATCAGTATGATCATTAATTTCAAAGTCGAACGTCGGTATTTTGCCCCACTTTAGTACTTCTTGATTTTCACTTTCGTCTTTACCTTGAGGTACCTCATCAGAGGGCAAATTAGGTGTTTCTTGATAAATAATATTAAGAGCACTCATTACCTGTTCGAGGCCTGATTTAGCCTCTTCTAGTCTTTCACCTAATCCACTTACGGCAGCCAATAAAGGTTCAATATCCTCGCCAGACGCTTTTGCTTTGCCAATTGCTTTTGAACGCACGGTGCGTTCATTTTGTAGATCTTGGGTTGAAACTTGTAATACTTTACGTTTTTCTTCTAACTCAGTTATTGCAGCAACATCGAGCGAATAGCCACGTGATTTTAATTTAGCAGCAACTTCGTCGAGGTTATTTCTGAGTAATCGAGGATCTAACATTTTTTATATTATCCTTTGAAAATTAATAAAGCCAACCAAACTGAAATAAGACAGACAGTGACGTTGAAAAATACATTGAGCGAGGCTTTAATTATTTCACCTTGCTG
>JBLHOI010000082.1:0-7662 GCA_047621375.1 Glaciecola sp. | reverse complement strand
TCGATCATTTGCGCAAGTTGGTGATGAATTCATTACCACAGAGTGATTTTTATTTTCCTGAAGACTACATTACTGATCGTTCTAGCCGATTTATGGCTGCTGAAATAATCAGAGAAAAATTGATGCGTTTTACTGGCGATGAACTACCTTACGCAACAACGGTTGAAATAGAACAGTTTACACTTACGCCAAGAGGTATTTACCACATTAATGGCTTAATACTGGTCGATCGCGAAACCCAAAAGCGTATGATTATTGGTAAAGGAGGTAGCCACCTCAAAACGATGGGAGCCGAGGCACGCAAAGATATGGAAGCACTCTTTGATAATAAGGTTTTCCTTGAATTGTGGGTTAAGGTTAAAGCTGGCTGGGCAGATGATGAACGTGCATTACGATCCCTTGGTTACGATAATGACTATAAAGGTTAATGCACATCACAAAATAACTTTTAGTGTCATCGTGGAATAATAAAATATGCAACCCCTGAGTGAGTTTAGAAAAGAATATACAGCCGGACGTCTAACATCTGATGTGCTTACAGAGCATCCGATTGATTTATTTAAAATATGGCTAGATGATGCAATTAATGCAAAACTGCCCGACCCCAACGCTATGACAATCGCTACTGTGGATGTAAGCGGTCAACCTAGCCAACGCATCGTGTTGCTCAAAGATTTAAGTAATGAAGGCTTTGTGTTTTACACTAACTTGGGCAGTCGCAAAGCAAAAGATTTAGCCCATAATGCAAAAATTTCATTACATTTCCCTTGGTATTTTCTAGAACGGCAAGTTAGAGTAAATGGCCATGCGAAAGCGTTATCTCGAACAGAAGTCGCCAAATATTTTTTTTCGCGTCCCAAAGACAGCCAATTAGGCGCCTGGGCCTCACAGCAAAGTCAGCCAATTTCGACACGCGAATTACTGGTGACTCAGTTTGCTCAAATGAAAGAAAAATTTGCTAACGGTCAAGTGCCATTACCTGATTTTTGGGGCGGCTTTCGTGTTGAGCCCCATCAAATCGAATTTTGGCAAGGTGGCGAACATCGTCTGCATGACCGGTTTGAATATAACAAGCAAGATGATGGTAGCTGGACAACACAAAGATTAATGCCTTAAGCCATGATTGATAGTCATTGTCATATTGACCTTGAGGTCTTTGATAGCGATCGTGATAGTGCGCTAAACAGCGCGCTTCGGGCAGGCGTTAAACGCTTGTTAGTACTAGGTTTAAGTAATAGTCAATTTGCTAAATTACTCACCTTGAAGCAACGATATCATCAACTTGATATTGCATTAGGCTTACATCCTTATTTTCTCAAACTGCAGGATGAAGCGCATACCCAAGTCATGTTTAATGACTTTTCACACTTAGCTAGTGTATATCAAAATCAGTATATTGCTTTTGGTGAAATGGGTCTCGATGGCTCATTAGCGCTAGCGATGTCGTATCAGGAAAAAGTATTACGTTTTCAACTTAATCTGGCTAGCGTATACAATAAACCCGTTATTTTGCATCATAGAAAATCTCACAATCACCTTATTCGTCTTTTGAAAGAACAGAAATACCAAGGGGGGGGCATACTTCATGCTTTCTCAGGCAGTTATCATGAAGGTAAGACTTATATTGATATGGGTTTTTTGTTGGGTGTTGGCGGTACTATTACCTATTCGCGCGCCAGTAAAACAAGAGAGAGTATTGCAAAGCTGCCCTTGGATAAACTTGTTATTGAGACCGATTCACCTGATATGCCGTTAAGTGGATTTCAGGGGCAACGCAATCAACCAAGTCAATTGAGGCTAGTTGCCAATGCTTTGGCTGAAATCAAAAAAACCTCATCGCAAAAAATTGAACAGCAAACGACACTAAATTATTTGACGCTTTTTGGTTTATCACTGAATTGATAACTGGCTCGTATTTTATAAAATAAGCGAGTGAGTATCATTACGCAAATAGCGGTCAGTAGCATTATAAGGCCAGTTTGCATGAATTGTGAGCGATTAAAGGCCTTATGATGCTTAATGATAGACTCGCGATCCAGCAATAGCTTAACGTAACCGATAGTTTTACCGTCGTAAATGATATCTTCAACGAAAATAAGAGGAGGCTGTTTCAACCTTCTAAATTGCTCCACAATAGAATAATTTTCATCAAAACTTTTAATTGTTTTACCAGTGTGGTCGTATAGTGATGAGCCTTTGACAAAGCTTTCAATCTCTATTGTACTAACATAATTTTCGATGCTATCTAGGTCGTCGTTATGCAAGGGTCCGGCTAGCATTCGCGAGGCTTGGGCAGCTAAACTTCTTCCCAGTTGTTCCGATTCTAAGCTATACCATTCATTCGCATTTTTTTCGTACATAAACCATAAATTAATACCGATCACCGCAACACACACCGCCAGTATAAAATTGGAGATACGTTTCAATACGAAAAATCTAGGTGTTATTTGACTAAACAAATGTTTCTCAATGGTGATGGCAACCTGGCAACAATAGGATAAATAACGCTTTATGCCAAGACTTTGTTTTATTGCTGGTGGCCTTTAGGTATGATCAAGCTTATAAAAGAAACATATATTCTTAGGATTTATTTTGTACCGTATACCTGAAACTACTACCACAGAACTGAGTACAGTAAAGTTTGCTAATTTATTAGCGCAAAATAACTGCATATGCCTAGTTTACGCTGTTCAAAACGACGAGCGCTCAAATAAACAGCAGTTAACAGATGAAGTTGATAATTCAGCAGCGGAGCAATTGTCTTGGAATTGGTACACTGAAAAAAGCATTAGCGAGGGCGATAAAGTATCAGATATTAAGAATATTGGTCCGTTACACACAATTATTGTGGCAGCCACTGGGCTCAATTTTGAAATGCTTGAGGAAATTATTGTAGCATTGCAGATACAGTCAAACTCGGCCACGGTTGTTGCTAACGATTATCATTGTGCATTTGATAAAATGGTGGTGAATATAAACTGTCATATTGACGAAGCTGACATCGCAACGGGGGAACTTAACAGGCGACTAAAATTGTTAAGTGAAGCCCTTTTTATTGATGTATTTTTGAAACCGGATATCTCATTTGAAAATCTAGGTCTTGTTGTGTTTGATATGGACAGTACCTTAATAGAAATGGAGTGCATTGACGAAATAGCTAAACTTGCCGGCGTAGGTGACGCTGTTAGTAAAGTGACTGAACTAGCAATGCAAGGTGAAATTGCCTTTGCTGAAAGCTTACATCACCGCGTGGCGTGCTTGGATGGAGTAAACCTCAGCGCCTTGTTGAGTATTCGCAAGCGTCTACCATTTATGCCTGGTTTTGTTACGTTGATAAATGAGTTAAAACGCAGGGGTTGGAAAATTGCCATAGCATCGGGAGGCTTTACTTATTTTGCTGATTACATCAAAGTTCTATTCGAATTAGATTATGCCTTCAGTAACACTTTAGAAGTTAAAGACAATAAGCTAACCGGGAAAATAGTCGGTAAGGTCATAGATGCGCAATCCAAAGCGGATGTTTTACAAAATCTGGCATTAGAAAATAATATTCCGATTACAAACACAATCGCCGTTGGCGATGGAGCTAACGATTTAATAATGATGTCTGTAGCTGGTACCGGTATTGCCTTTAGAGCCAAGCCTAAAGTACAAGCACAGGCGGCTAACTCAATCCGTTTTAGCGGTTTGGAGGCGGTGCTGTATTTGTTGGGTTAACATACGCCTGAGTTCCCCAAAGTGGCACGGTTGATAAACTGTGCTTGAAGCTGCCAGAAGTCTCCTTAGTAGAATAGGATACATACATCAAGGTTTGCGAGTCAGCATCAAACACGCGACGTATTTTCATTGATTTGAAAAATATACTCTTCGATTTTCTAAAAACTATTTCGCCAGATTTTGATTTGTCTATTTTCGCTATCATACTTGTGGTTATTTCGCCGGTTTGTCGGCAAGAAATTGAACTGTCTGATGGATCAGCTAAGCTTAAATCGGCTTCAATACTGGCGACATGACAGGTAACACCTGTCACTATTGGGTCAATAAGGGTATTAAGTTTAATATCTTGAGTAGTAAACACACCCAACGAGATATCTCCCACCTCGGACTTATCACATCCGAATAGGGCAGCAGCAAGTGCCAGTGAAATCGCATATACTTTGTACCTATTCATTTGTTACCTTTAACGTTTGTTGGTGCGGGCCACTAATTGGGCAGACTACTTATTAATTTAGCACTCAAGCGAAGTCTGAATCAAGTTAACAAAGAATAGGCTTACATATTTTAATTGGCTTCTAGCGAGGAGACATGTTTTTTAAGCAATCATTTTCACTCATCTAATTGATAGCGATAAACAGCCTCTTGTGTAATGTCGGTTAAATAAATTTGACCGCAAATATCCCACATCTGTTCTTCTAATTGTTTCGCTTTGTGAATAGCGTAGCGAGTAACGTATAACAACTCTTGTTCTAAGAAAGAAGTGTCGGGACGATTGGCGCGGCTAATATGAACACTGAATGCATAAAACTCGCCTCGGGCTATTGCTGTTTTAATAAATTGTAATTTTGAACGGTGCGTAACTAATTCGTTTTCCCATTGCGCGACAATTGCAGCTTCATAGTCAAGCTCGGTAGGATCAAATGCGACATATATTTCTGCTGTTATAGGCCGTTGCTCTAATCGCAACGTACGCATGGCATCTCGGATAAGTGCATTGCTTTTATGTTTATCTTGAAATAACCATGAATTGTTCATCTTTGTTGCTGGCATATCGTGTTTAAGTAAATTCAACCAAGATCCTCTTATAGACGGCATCGTGGTCGTGGTCGGAAAATATCCACCATTGAATTTTTGCATATAAGTGCATAATTGCGGCGTATTTCTCGCTTGCATGCACCGTAAAGCTAGGCTCATACCAGGCACCGATTCTTCGTTTGTGATGGTTTTTAGTTTATCTTTATTAGTATCTATTAATTGCGTAAAAAATTTTTCTGCAACACTAAGCTCCCGCTCTGTAATCGCTTCTAAATGAAGAACTCGTTTATCATAGTTGATATGTTTGACTCGATATTTTAAGTCTTCTAGTATGAATTGGGTGGTTTTCTTCTGTAAAACAGGAAAGGAAATACTTACTTTTGAATTAATACGCTGTTCAAAAGGTTCATCGAGCTCTATTTTAAGTCCGTTAATAGAGCAGTCTTCACTTATACCGGTAATATGGGTGCCGTAATTTTTCAGTAAAACCAACGTACGTAACTTGTACCGCATTTTTTTACGTAACTCTTGTTGCTTATAACGAAACGAGAGCACCGGTACTGGTGGTTTATTGCGAGGGTGTCCAAAAGTAGCTAAGAGCTTGATCTTATCTCTATCCAATGTGTTCCTCTGATAGCACTGTTGCGCTACTGAGTGAGTCACATCGATAACACTTATCATGTGCTTTATGTTCTGAAGCTTTGATTGAAGTCGTGGCGCTAGCGGACGATTTAATCGATCAATTTTACGATTAATACCAGAAGGCATAGCACTGGGAACATACGCTGATTTCGGATCGATGTCTGTGCAAGCAATTTTATATACCCGCCAACTTGCTTTGCGTGAGGCATAGCTCAAAAATACCGACTTTAAGTCAGGCGCTAATTCCAATTCCGCGCTTGTAGCCGAATAGAAATAAACTTTACCACCCTTTATATGAGTGAACGAATATACCCATAAGCATGAATCTGAGCTTGAATTAGTTATCATGCCAAGAAGTCTCTGTGGGTTTAGTAACAAACCGATGTTTTGTTCATCGTCTTCATTCAACCAGTAATCCATAATTTCTTTGTTCGTTGCGTTCACACAGGCATACTTGGCAACAGGATTCTGCGGCTCATGGCTGTCTACGAATACTGATAATGATGGCGTTGTGCTCGCGAATGATTGTTCATGGATCTTGTCACTTAGCGCTGCTACTGCGTTGTCAAGATTGACTTTGTATTTGCGTTTGTGCGTTTTTATCAGGTTTGTTACGTAATTATTGAAAAGTTGTGGGCCTTTTCTTAAATCGCGATGCACATGAATTCGTGCCTTCTCGCCTTCGCCAGAAATGCCCAATACGCTATATTCAATGGCGTCTCTTGTTAATCCTGAATCAGATTGAAACCCTCGAAAAAAGATATTTAAGGAGGCCAATACCTTTACCGTGTCGAGTTTTTCAGGATTTTTGAGTTTAAGCTTCATACCACTAATGCTAATGTCGACGGTCGTTGCAAATAAGCTTTGATTATTGTCTAAAAATATTTCTATCAACACCACGTAATTCATACGTTCTTCGCAACGGTGTGAAAAGTGTAATAATTGCTCACTATTAACAATGTATTTGTCTGAATTTGATTTTCTATTGTCTGGTTGTTGGTCCTCGGCTGACATCATTGTGCCTGAATTAGCATTAAGTTCATGCTCAGCCAAATTTGATACAGACTCATAAACGCCAAAAGTATACATACCGTAGCGCTCAACTAATTCGGCAAATAAGTCGATAGCTGGTTGATGCAAGTAATGCTTAATTCCTTGATATGATATTAATTCACAAGGAGAACTGACGCGGGTTCTTAAGTCAATGGAACGAATGCATGGTTTTGAAAGCCGTTTCATTTCCATTTTTAGTAAAAAACGATGTTCATTGCTGAAATCTTTGGTTGCCTCATTTAACATACGCGAAAATTCAGGCTTCTCTGCAAACGGAGCGAGTTTGTGAATAAGGTATGAATGTTCTGCCAGATCGTTTGTCATGAATTCCTATTTTTTCGGCAATCGCTTTTATCACGCGTTCTTGTCACGTGTTGTTATCAACATACGAGATACTATCTCTTTTGCACGTTTCAATAACATCAATTAATTTACTTATCGGCAAAAAATTCATTTCTACAAGGATTTTTGTCAAAAATTTCGTTATTCTTGAGAGAGAGTACGAAATGTCAAATGACCCCTATATTGAGAATATTAATTAATTATGGCTAAAAGAAAAACGGCTTTTGTTTGTAACGACTGCGGCTCAGACCATCCCCGTTGGCAAGGGCAATGCAATGATTGTCGTGAATGGAACACACTCACTGAAATTGTGATTGAAAATTCTCCAACAAAAAGTGTGCCGGCGAGTCGCAATGGCTTTTCTGGAATTACGGCAGCAAAAGTAGAGGTCCTTAACGAAATTGATTTAGCGGCGTTACCGCGGTTTACGTCGGGCTTTAAAGAACTGGATCGTGTCCTTGGTGGGGGCATTGTGCCGGGTTCAGCTATACTGATTGGCGGCTCTCCTGGCGCCGGTAAAAGTACCTTACTACTGCAAGTTATGTGTTTGTTAGCTAACACTAAATCCGCTTTATATGTGACGGGTGAGGAATCACTACAGCAGGTGGCAATGCGTGCTAAGAGACTACAACTACCTGATGACAAACTCAAATTATTAGCTGAAACAAACATAGACACTATTTGCCAATTGGCGCTGCAACATAAGCCAAAAATTATGGTTATTGACTCGATACAAGTGATGCACATGAGTGATATCCAGTCAGCACCGGGTGGAGTTTCACAAGTAAGAGAAAGTGCGGCAGCCTTGACGCGGTTTGCAAAACAACACCATATCGCTATGTTTTTAGTTGGACATGTGACCAAGGATGGCAG
>JBLHOI010000081.1:0-7708 GCA_047621375.1 Glaciecola sp. | reverse complement strand
TGAGGAATAACGTTGGGTTCGAAGACCAGCTTCTCCAAGCTATCGAGTTGCTTGTCGACGGGTGGTTCTTCCACTAAAGTACCGTCGCGATCAATGAAAAGAATAGGTTGTTGACTCATATTATTGATTTCCGTCGGCAAAAAATGCCTTTATTAATGCTAATAATGTGTTGTTTTGCTCTGGTGTTCCGATGCTAATGCGCAGGCAATTATTTAAGTTTATCTGTTTTGATTGATCGCGGATTAACATTTTGTTTTTCACGAGGAACGCCATAAGCTCAGTTTTTCTTGGTGTTTTAAAAAGCACAAAGTTGGCGTTAATGTCACCTACAATTTGAATGTCACCAATACCAGTTAAGGCTTCACGTAATCCAATTAGTTCAGCTTTTAATAAATCAACGTCGCAATGCATTTTACTTAAACCAGCAATTGCTAGCGCCTTGCTTGCAATTTGGGCAACGGGAGCAGGAATAGGATAAGGAGCAATGACTTTTAATAATATTTGAACTATTGCTGGTGATGCTAGTGTAAATCCACAACGCAAACCTGCCAGTGCAAACGCCTTCGACAAGGTTCGCAATATGACAAGATTATCATATTGTTCAAGTAAATCAGTTCGGGTTTGAGCAATATCGAATTCGATATAAGCTTCATCCACGACAACAATAGCTTGGTTTTTGAATGCTTCAAGCACAGTAATGATGTCTTGTTTAGAAACACTTGTGCCGGTTGGGTTGTTAGGTGAGCAAATGAATACCGCTTTGACTTTACCAACGTACTTTAAGATGTCGGTTATGTTTAGAGTGAAATCGTTATTCAGCACCGATCTTTGTACATCGACGTTAAACGTTTGAGCACTGATTGCATACATCCCATACGTGGGCGGGCAAATAAGAATGCTGTCTTTACGGGGTTCACAAAAGGCCCTAATAATCAACTCTATGCCTTCATCAGCACCCCTTGTTACTAAGGTTTGCGCAGCATGTAACTTTGCGTATTCAGCATAACTTTTGAGCACAGTATCGGGCTGACAATCCGGATAACGATTGAACACCGATGAATCAACAGCATACTCGCCTGCAAACGGAGACTCATTGGCGTTTAACCACACTTGTTCTGTGTCAGCGCCAGAGCCAGCAAATAGCCGTCTTGCTGATTCATAAGGGGTCAACGCATTAACATGGTCAAGCGTGAGATCTAACAGCCAATTGGCTGCTGTGTTCACTTCAGCAGCCGTGTCATTTTTTTTGTCCGTGCTCATGACTATTCACCTACCGGCGTGTAGGTGTATACGCGCCCATCTGTTTGTGGGTGAGTGTTCGATACGCTATTTACAACATGCTCACTATTACTATCAGCAGTGTCAGCCTGTTCGAGTGAAATTGCGGGTAGGTCTAAGCCTGTTAACCTAATCTTAACCGCATTTCTATGCGCGTCTAGTCCTTCAGCGTCGGCCAAATCCATAATGGCATCACCGATATTTTCTAATCCTTCACGTGATAATTCTTGCACGGTATAGCGGCGCATAAAGTCTAACAAACCTAAGCTTGAATAGTTTCGAGCATAACCGTAGGTTGGTAGTACATGATTGGTGCCACTTGCATAATCGCCAGCAGATTCAGGAGAATAAGCACCAACAAAAATAGATCCGGCATGTTTCAAGGTTGCTAATAAGTCGCGCGCATTGTCAGTTTGCACAATTAAATGCTCAGGTGCATAGGCATTACTCACCAGAACACTTTGTTCAATACTATTGGTGAGAATATAACGACTATTGTCGACTGCTTTAGTAGCAATGTCACGACGCGAAAGCTGAGTAAGTTGCAAGCCGATCTGTTGTTGAACCTTTACAATCAGCGCATGGTCATTGCTCACTAATACCGCTTGCGAGTCAGCACCATGTTCAGCTTGCGATAGTAAGTCGGCTGCTACAAAGCCCGCATCCGCATTTGCGTCAGCTATAACTAGCACTTCAGAAGGACCTGCTGGCATATCTATAGCGGCGCCGCTAACCACTTGACTTACTTGCTGTTTGGCTTCAGTAACGAAACTGTTACCGGGGCCAAATATTTTATCTACTTTGGGGACCGTTTCGGTGCCAAATGCCATCGCCGCAATTGCCTGAGCGCCGCCGCAAAGGTAAATGTGTTGAATACCACATAGCTTTGCTGCGTAACATATTTCGGGTGCAATGGTGCCTTGTGGTGAAGGAGGTGTGCATAAAATAGGTAACTCACAACCAGCGACTTGTGCCGACACACCTAGCATTAACACTGTCGAAGGCAAAGGCGCGCTGCCACCCGGAATATACAAACCGACTTTCTCTAAGGCTGCGTGTTTCTGTTCACATATTACGCCAGGCGTTGTTTCAATGCGAATATCCTGGGGTATCTGGGCTTCGTGAAATGTCTTTATATTTGCATAGGCTATATCGATAGCGATTTTAACTTTCGGCTTAATTTTGCTTTCAGCTTGTTCAATAATGGCCGGATCCAAGCGTAATTTGCTTAGTTGTGCACCATCAAATTGTTTTGTATATTCAAATACTGCCGCGTCTTTGTTCTCACGCACGCGGCTTAAAATTTTAGTAACTGTGTCACGCAACATGACACTGTCTTTCATCGCCGGGCGCAACAACGCATCTAGTTGCTGTTGCTCGGTTAACTTGCCCCACTCAATAATTGATTGCGACGACATCGCGATTACCCCATCATTTTTTCAATTGGCATAACAAGAATTGAGCTACAGCCCAACGATTTTAATTTTTCCATGGTTTCCCAGAATAATGTCTCGGAACTCACTACGTGAATAGCCACTGTTTCGTCATTGCCGGCTAACGGCAATACAGTTGGGTTTTCTGCACCTGGAAGTAAGCTTTTTACTTGCTCTAAATAAGCCTTAGGTGCATGTAACATGATGTATTTACTTTCTTTTGCTTGCATAACTCCATCAACGCGCGGTAATAAGCGATTAATCAATGCTTGCTTATCATCGCTAAGAGCTTGTGAACGTTGAATTAAGACTGCCTTTGATTCAAAAATAACCTCCTGTTCCCGCAGGCCATTGGCTTCAAGTGTAGCGCCTGTTGATACTAAATCGCATATTGCGTCAGCGACACCAGCACGCGGTGCAACTTCGACGGAGCCGGTTAACATCACGGCTTGTGCATCAATATTATTTGCTTTGAAGTAGCGTTCCAACAGGTAAGGATAAGTTGTTGCTACT
Source organism: Glaciecola sp. (assembly GCA_047621375.1). Classification (GTDB taxonomy): domain Bacteria; phylum Pseudomonadota; class Gammaproteobacteria; order Enterobacterales; family Alteromonadaceae; genus Glaciecola. The sequence goes on along the minus strand of JBLHOI010000081.1, from coordinate 4,484 downwards.
TTAGTGCCATTCAGCGTTTTAATACCGTCATACTTCATCTCGTTCGGGATCGCAATAGACAAACGACAACCACCATAATCCAAACGACGAAGTGTTTTAAAGTCGGCAGGGCGATTAGATGCTTGCCTTTCAAGCATTTTTTCTTCAAGTTCGTTTTCACCAATAAAGCCCATATCGACGACGCCATCCATGACTAGTCCGGGAATATCGTCGTCGCGGACAAGCAATAAATCGATAGGCTGATTAGTTGAATGAGCGATGAGCAAGCGATCTCTAATTTGTAGTTTTATGCCAATAGCTTTCAATAACGCAATGCTGTCGTCGCTTAATCGGCCTTTTTTCTGTACTGCAATTTTTAATCTTGTTGAATCGCTCATTTCTAGTTCCTTTGTATGCTTTCGCTAAATTTTGATACTTGTTAAACTATCATCGCAATTTGATCTGCGTTTTCAGTGTAAATTATCTACTTAAACAAGCTAATAGTCCTATCTAATACCCATTTCAGCCGGTAGAGATCGATTTGATTTTTTACGTTGCGAAAATCAAACAAAAAACCCCCGAAAGTTTCCTCTCGAGGGCTTCAAATTTCTTTTATGCCATGGAAAGGAAACAATACCCCTCCAGCACGAACCTGAAAGGTTATGCGTTCATATGATGATGACTGAAATCTGTAATATTCATTTTTTCTTCGAATTTGTTAAGTGGGTAGATGTTATATAAATTGATGTTCATAATCAACAGCAAACCCAAGAGAAATGCTGTTTGTTTTACATAACTCATGTCATTTTTATATAAGAGTTGGGCACTGTTCGTTAATTGTGCTCTTTACTGGTCGGGTTTTATGTTGTTGGGAGTTTGACAACAGGTTAATTTTTAAGGATAGATTGTTCCCAGTATTGCACTTTTGGCGTCGCTTCAATTAGTTTTTGCGGCAGTTCGTCGTCATCAATTTCTAAGCCTCTTAGTTCATGAATATGGGCTTGAAGGTTGGTTCTAAATTTTTTCACTTCCCGCCAGAGTTTGACAAATTGCTCACGTTCTTTATCTGTCATATTACTGTTGTTCTCAACGTCACTTGCTGCTAGTAGGGGGCTCAACAGTCTATAGCCCTCCTGTAAACGTTTGCTTTGTCCGTCCTCAAATGTTTTTAAATGTGGCATATTATTGCTAAGTGCTGGTTTGTGTGGGGTTTCTTCTTGGTTAAAGCGAGAAAATTGTTCAATATAGATTTCTAGGTCAACGCTATCGGCACTCTGCCATTCCTTGAGTGAATCCATATTCACTATAGTATTAGATACGGGGTCAACTATTAACACCGTAGGCGTAGCAAAGTAATTTGGGTAGCCTACTAAGTTAGTGATATCTCGTCGATCTTCTAAGTAAGCTACATCGATAAATTGCGTAACATAGCGCGCAGTCAATACGGTCTGCATTTCGTCTGTAGAGAAGTTTTCAGCTAAACCAACGCTATCATGGCACCACTGTGCGCCCAGCACGATTAAAGCATATTTATTTTCAGCAAGCGCTTTGCTTAATGCAGTTTCAGCTTGCAAAATTGGGTTTCCTGTAGGAGTAAAAACATAGCTCTCAAGGACTTTGGTCTCCTCACCAGCAGCCGCAAAAGATGAAGTAGCAAAAATAAAACATAAAAAAAGTGAGGTGGATTTCGCCACAATAGTCATTTTTTTTGGGTATAGAAGATTCATTGTTCGTTTATTTTCAGAGTCGCTGTTAGATTAACATATAACTATTTATAACCAGAAACATTCTGATACGAGTGATTTGAGTAAAAAAATGAAATTAAGTTTATAATACAAACTTAACATGAGGTATTTGAGTGAATCCATTTTCAAAAGTAAATTTAAAATTTAAGCAAGCAATTAGAGAGAAGGCAATAAAACGCGCAGAGACTCGCATTGTGCTAGCGAAGAAGAAACCGCAAGACTTTACAGAGGACGAATTGGAAGTGATTGTTCAAGAAGAAGAATCTAAAATCTATTCCACAATCAAAGAAAAAGGTGTCCTTGCTGTTCTCGCTGTTTTAGGCATTGGGATATTTGGCTAAGTTATGAATAAACTTATCAACATCGTTCTTTCAGGCTTGCTATGGCGCAAATATAAGTTTTTTATTCTTAGCCTCATCATATTGATTTCGTTTATTTTTGTCGTTGGCCAAGTTCATCAGGACTACCTAAGATACAACGAGTTGCAGGAAATACCGACTAATATCGGATTATCATTTGCGGTGAAATGGCTGATATGGGCATCTAGTATTATTCTCTTTTTAGTTGCTAACCATTATTTTAATCGATATAAGCGACAACAAAAAGAACTGGCATCTGAACAATCAAATAGTGCACTGAGCAAATTACTGAAGTGGAAGTCGCGTTTTGGTAATAACGCTGGCTCTCCACCAACTAACTCAAATGAAGAATCGAGCACTTCTAGGCAAAAATGTGGTGCAACAGCATATGTCGCCGAAGTTGATGGAGATGACGCCGTCGACCCTTTTGCGACGATAAGAAAGAAAAACAAACTTCGCAGCTACGCCGATGTTGTGATTGAGCAAAAGCTTGATAAGTAAAATGAACCGATTTAGGCTATAGGATGTTGCTGGCGTTTCTAAAAAAACGCAAGGTGTCGACTACTTTTAATAGAGCTTCGGCTGAGCTGTTGTGCATAAATTTTTTTCAGCTGTAACGTAACCTATCATAATAACAAATAACCCAACGCGATATTGATATGTCAATAAACTATATACAACTTTTGCCCCAACATTTTGATGCAGTTATTGCTTTAGGTAATAAAGTGCACGGTGATAATTACCTAGATGAAGATAGCTTAACCGATTTGTATCAACGCAGTTGGTCAGACAATATTAATGCTAGTTGGGTTGCTTTGCGTTCGCCAGATGAGGTAGATAAACACAATGTTACCTCAGTAAGAAATACGCCAGATGGGTATTTAATTGGCTTTCGTCTTACTATCGCCGTTAGTCAATGGCTGCCTGATAAGTGGTGTTCGCCACTACTTTGGGGGATCCCTACAAAGAAAGTTTGTTATTTCAAATGCAACACGGTGGACACCGATATGAGGGGCTTGGGTATAGGGTCTACCTTATTGAAAAAATCAATCGTTACCTCTAAGCAGCAGGGGGCGCTGGCAGGAGTCGCTCATATTTGGTTAGCTAGTCCGGGTAACTCTGCTTTTGGTTATTTTAAAGCTTGTGGCGGTGAATTAGTCAAAGAGCATGCAAATAGATGGCAGCAATACAGCATTGAAGATAGCTACGACTGTCCTGTCTGTGGTGTTTTATGTCACTGTATCGCGGCTGAAATGATATTGCGGTTTGACGAGTTAGGTGCTTAATGTACGATCCGCTTATTGACGATAGTCCACCAAGCGACCAGCATCAGCCTGATAGTTTCTGGGTGTCAGGTAAAGACTCTGTCATTTATTCGCCAAATGTTGGCGAGCATAAAACTGATGTTGTTATCATAGGGGCTGGTTATACCGGTTTATCATGTGCTTTGCACTTGGCTCAAGAATACGGTGTGCAAGCTACGGTTATTGAGGCCAACCAACCTGGTTGGGGTTGCAGTGGCCGCAATGGCGGATTTGTGCTGCCAGGGACAGGTAGGCTAAGTATTCAACAAATGGGAAAGCGCTGGGGTAAGCCAGTGAGCCAAGCTATATATGCTGAATACCTCAATTCAATTGATACAGTTTCTCAGTTAATAGATGAGGGAATTGATTGCGAGCGCACTGCAGGCGGTTATCTCAAGTTAGCTCACAAGCCGTCTTTAGTAAGCGCACTTCACCATCAAGCAACTGAGTTGGCGGCAGATTATGGTGACTCAATATTGTCACTTTCAGCAGAGGAAATTTCAGCCACGTATTTATCGGGCACGCGATCATACGGCGGTATTTACTACCCTAATGCGTTTGGCATAAACCCTTGGTTGCTGTGCCAAGGTATTGCAAGAAAGGCGGCAGAAGCAGGCGCGAATATCTGCGGAAATAGCGCCGTTATAGATTGTCACAAAGTTAATGAAAAGCATGTATTAAGAACTAAGTCAGGTTCAATTACAGCAAATACACTCATCGTTGCGACTAATGGATATGGTCAACGCAATTTGCACGAGCGGTTAAAAGATCGCACTTTTCCGGTTATATCCAGCATTATTGTAACCGACCCCTTAACTGCTCAACAGCTGATAGATGTTGGGATGTCGGAGGGCTTAATGGTTATGGATACAAGGCCCTTAAAATACTACTATCGCATACTCCCCGACAACCGCTTGTTATTTGGAGGTAGAGGAGCGATTGAAGGAAAGCACGCGAATAACACTAAGTATCAAAAAGCACTTAAAAATGGTCTTTTGGCAACGTTCCCTAGTTTACATGAGGTCAATATAAGTGCCTTTTGGAGCGGGTGGGTAAGCGTTTCGTTAGACGATTATCCTCGCGTTTATAATGATCAA
>JBLHOI010000080.1:0-7735 GCA_047621375.1 Glaciecola sp. | reverse complement strand
GGCGTAATGACTAATTGAAAAGGGTAGTTCCATGCACCAATAATCAACGCTACGCCGAGCGGCTCACTGATAGTATAGCATTTGCCTGGTTGCGTTATCATTGGCGTACTAATTTTCGCTGGTTTCATCCAAGCCTTTAGGCGTTTTAAATTACCTTTTATATCAGCTGTAGAATAACCAATTTCGGCTAACCACGATTCTGTCTCACACTTACCTAAATCAGTATGTAATGCCAACGTGATTGCTTCACTATTCTCTTCGATTAGACTTTTCAAGGCCGTCAATTGCTCGACTCGCCATTGATAAGACTTTGTCAGGCCTGTAGCGAAAGTTCTTTTCAACTCATCGATATTTGCTGCGTTGTAAGATGGAAAATCAGCTTGATGGAAAGGGGCTGCGACTTCTAACATTGAACATACTCATGGTAATTGTAGAACTCATTTATATCCTAGCAAAGGCATGCAGTAAAGCAAATGATACGAATACTTTACACATTATTTGTTGCTCTATTTCAGCAATTCCATATATAAGGATCAAATGATTAAATAAAAAAATGCCAGCATATGCCGGCATTTTTTATCACTTTTTTCCACTAAATCAGTGGGTAATTTGTACTGCTATCCGTTCAAATAGATTACTCTGCGAACGGATTGCGCAAGACCATGGTGTCTTTGCGATCGGGTCCCGTTGAAATAATATCAATGACGACGCCAGTTAGCTCCTCAAGACGCTTAACGTAGTTTTGAGCAGCTACGGGAAGGCCAGCATGAGTTGTCACGCCATACGTGTTGTCAGACCAACCAGGCATGTCTTCATAAACGGGAGTCACTACCTCATAGCCTTCTGCAGCTAGCGGCGGTATTTTACTAACGTTGCCAGTGGCGTCTTTATAACCAATGCAAATGCGTAATGTTTTTAAACCGTCTAAAACATCTAGCTTAGTTAAACATAAACCGGAAATAGAATTTAATTGAACTGCCCGACGCACCGCAACAGCGTCAAACCAACCGGTGCGACGTTTACGCCCCGTAGTTGCGCCAAACTCATGACCTTTAACGCCAAGATGCTGGCCAACTTCACAATCAAGTTCAGTGGGGAAAGGACCCGAACCAACACGAGTCGTGTATGCTTTTACTATACCTAAGACGTAATCCAGATTGAGCGGGCCAAAACCTGCGCCAGTGCACACGCCACCGACCGTAGTATTTGATGACGTTACATATGGGTATGTACCGTGGTCAATATCAAGCAGGGTGCCTTGGGCACCTTCAAACATGATCGACTGATTGTTCTGTCTGGCTGTTTCAAGCAAATCAGTAACATCCACAACCATTGACTTTAATAAATCAGCAACCGAAAGCGCTTGCTCTAAAACCGTATCGTAATCGACCGCTTCGACCTTGTAATATTCAGTCAGCATGAAATTATGATAGCTGAGTACTTCTTTTAACTTAATAGCAAAGTCTGCGGGATTAAATAGATCACCGACCCGCAAACCGCGGCGCGATACTTTGTCTTCGTAAGCTGGACCGATGCCGCGTCCTGTGGTGCCTATCGCTTTATTACCACGCGCTTTCTCTCTTGCTACGTCTAATGCAATGTGAAAAGGCAAAATTAGCGGGCAAGCTTCGCTGATCACTAAGCGTTCTTTGACTGGCACGCCACGCGCTTCCAACATTGCCATTTCTGTTAGCAACGCTTCAGGACTCAACACAACGCCATTTCCAATCACGCATTTCACGTTTTCACGCAAAATACCTGAGGGAATTAGATGAAGCACAGTTTTCTCGCCGTCAATAACGAGCGTATGCCCAGCATTGTGTCCGCCTTGGTAGCGCACAACAAAAGAAGCTTTCTCAGTAAGAAGATCAACGACCTTCCCCTTTCCTTCGTCACCCCATTGGGTGCCGAGTACTACAACATTTTTAGCCATGAGAGGTATATTTCAGAAAATTAGGCGGAGATATTAGCAAAAATATGAGGTAAAAATCACTCAATATTTACTATTTATGTATTCATTATTAAGAAATAAGCGCTGGTGCCACCGATAACAACCAAAATACCACCCATTCGGCGCAATGATTCACTGGGCTGTAGCGCCATTTGCATCAAAAACTGCTTCCATTTGTCTGGTATTAGCAAAGGCATCAATCCTTCTACAATTAACACAAAACAAATAGCTAAAAGAATACTATCTACCATCTAAACATCATGCCTAATATAATAAACTGTAAATTTTACGGCGATATTGTGATTTAATCGGGTCGCCATCAGGAAGTGCATTAATTACATCCAGCGTAATTTTTTTCGCATCACCAAAACCTAATTCTTGTCTCAATACTGATAATAATAATGCTAAGGCTTCTTCAGTGCGATGTCCTTGATGTAATTGCACCGCAAGTTTTACTTTAAGCTCCATGTTTTCTGGGTCAGCTTCAAGGTCAGCTTGTAATAGTTGTATTTCTGGGGAGTCAGCAGCTTGCTCAGACAATTTAATTTTACCAAGAATGGCGTGATACTTGCCGTCTTGATCAACTAATTTCACCTGCTCAATTAATTTTTTAGCCAGTTCTGCTTGACCTACCTCAACATAACAATCAGCCATCATTAATCGAATGTCAGTACGTTCATTGTTCAATTCAAACGCTTGCTTAGCGAAGCTAAACGCGTCGTGATAGTTACCCTGTAAAACTAATTCCATTGCGGATTGAAGTAAACCGTCTTCCGCTTTCGGTAGATGCTTGTCTAACATTTCACGAATTTTACTTTCCTCTTGAGGACCCGCAAAACCGTCTAAAGGTTGACCGTCTTTAACCAGAATAACGGTAGGTAAACCTTTCACCCCAAATTGACCAGCAATTTCCTGTTGTTCATCACAGTTCACTCGTGCGTACAATAAATCGTGTTGATATTCTGCGGACATATGCTGAAGCACGGGTGCTAGTTGTGCGCAAGGCTCACTCCATGGGGCCCAAAACTGGATCATCACAACCTTGCTTTTTGATTCTTCCAAAATAACGTGTTGGAAGTTATCTAGCGTTATATCAATTTGGTTTACATTTACTTCTGGTCGCATAACTCTTCTTTCTTATTTTATTCAATGCCGTTTATTATTGGGTTTTATTTTTAGAAAGCAACCTGTTTTGACTATACATCGTCCGATTGTTTCTTTGCATTGTTGTGCTAATATCAAGACAAATTACAGTTGATGAGGCTGCCCTACATGGAACAAAAATATACGAGCTTTAGTGAATTTTATCCGTACTACTTGTCTGAGCATGCAAATAGTACTTGTCGTTTATTGCATTTCATTGGCTCTTGGCTTGTCCTATCCCTTATTGCCTATGCTGTAATGACAAGTAGGTTTGCTTTGCTCTGGTTCATTCCCGTTATTGGCTATGGGTTTGCTTGGGTAGGACACTTTTTCTACGAGCACAATAAACCAGCTACATTTCAGTATCCATTCTATAGCCTTCTGGGAGATTGGATTATGTTTAAAGACATATTGATTGGCAAAATATCGTTGAAGAAGTAGACGGTATTACCTTTATTATTGCATGTCGAATATGAAGCGTTGCAATAATATTTGAAAACTCAGCTAGTTTGATAACTAGCTGAGTGATTTGCTTGTTGGTTGTAGTTCAGCCTTTTGTTAACCTCAGCACTTTACCGTTAACATCGTCCGTTAGGACATAAATACTGCCATCTGGGGCCTGCTTTACATCCCGAATACGCTCATTGCGGTCTCTCAGTAGCTCTTCTTGTTCTACTACTTTTTCACCGTCCATTACCATTCTGTTTAGGTATCTAAATTTCAAAGAACCAACAAATAAGTTACCTTTCCACTCTGGAAACTCGTCACCCGTGTAGAATGCCATTCCGCTTGGAGCGATCGAAGGTACCCAATAAGTTAGCGGCTGACGCATCGCATCCATTTCAGTAACATCGGTGATTGAACTACCATCATAATTTACACCGTAGGTAATTGTAGGCCAGCCATAGTTGTCGCCGTTTTCTAAAATATTAACTTCATCACCGCCTTTTGGACCGTGTTCATGCGTCCAAACCTTACCGCTAGAAGGGTGCAATGCCATACCTTGCACATTACGATGACCATAGCTGAATATTTCAGGCGCTTTACCGGCTAAAAATGGATTATCAGTGGGCACAGAACCATCATCGTTTACTCTAACCACAACACCAAAATGATTACTGGTTAGTTGTGCATCATCTTTGTTTGTTCTGTCGCCCAATGAAATGAATAATTTTTTATCATTATCAAAAGCAAGTCTGCAACCAAAATGATGAGCTGTATCTACTTTTGGCTTAGCAACAAAAATTTCGCTTACATTCTGCAATTGATTACTGACTAACTTACCACGATAAACCTCGCTGCCTCTTACTTCGCCGTTAGCGACAGATAAGCAAACATATACCCACTTATTTTCCGCAAAGTCAGGATGCAAAACAACGCCCAATATACCCCCTTGTCCGACCACTGAAGCCTCAGGCAAACCACTTATCGGCGAACTTAGCTCACCACTTTTTGAAAGTAAACGCAAACCACCAGCACGTTCAGTTACCAATGCATCGCCATTGGCCATAAAAGCAATACTCCACGGATTTTTCAATCCAATAGCAAGCTCTTCAACTTTAATTTCAGTAGCAATTGCAAAGGGTGAAATAACAGTAAAAATGGTGGCCGTAATCAGCGCTCTAAACATAAACATTATCTCATTTTAAATAAAGCTGAATGATACAAAGATAGAAACACCTTGCATCAATTCAGCGCATTCCACATCAGCTCAATCGCAGTTCACTTTGAGCAGTACTTTTAATTGATTTCTTTATGATTTTAAAGAGTCGCGCGCAGCATCCATGCTGTCTTTTCGTGCGCTCGCATACGATCGCCAATTAAAGATGCACTTGATTCATCGTCAGCCTCCTGAGCAATTTTTAACACGGCTCTGGAAGTACGAACTACCGTTTCATGTGCTTGCATCAAAATATTGACCATGTCAGTAGCTTCTGGCACGCCATCAACTTCTTTTACACTGCTTAATTCAGCAAAAGCTCTATAAGTAGCTGGTGCAGCAAAACCTAACGTTCTGATCCGTTCAGCAATTTCATCAACCGCCAGTGCAAGTTCAGTATAATGTTCCTCAAACATCAAATGTAATTCACGAAATTGTGGGCCTGTTACATTCCAGTGAAAGTTGTGTGTTTGCAAATACAGTGTGTACGAGTCTGCTAACAATTTTTTTAAACCATGAGCGATTTCTTCTCTGCTAACTTCACTTATACCAATATCTATTTGACTCATTTAATTCTCTCCAGTGTGGTTAATATTTATCGAGCATCTTTCACTTCAATCGGAACTCGTATTACTTTGTTGTTTTCGAATATCAACGACAATACAAATTTCTCTCCTGTCGACAGCGGCTTTTCAAGATCTAGCAGCATGATATGCTTCCCACCAGGCAAGAAATCAAGGCTCGAGCCTGCAAGAATTTCAAAACCATCCTCAGCTTCTCGCATCAACATCATTTCATCTTGCATTAATGTTTCATGGAACTGAGCCTCACTTGCAACAGACGGGTCAACACCGGCCGATAAGAGCTTGATGTCGTTTTTACTGTGGTTGTCTATACTCAGGTAAACTGCACCCGTTTTTGCTAACGCAAAGGTTGCTCGTGCCCAGGTTTTCTCGACCGTCACTTTGCCTTTTTCGTTTTCGTGCGCGCAGAGGTTAGCTGAGTTAGCTAAAAAAATCACGCTGACAAAAAAACCACATAATATTTTATTGAGCTGAACCATCGGGACATCCTTTTAAACTCAGGCATTTGACGTATTGAAAATAACACCTACAGTGCTCCGATAATATCAATCGGACTGCATCTGGCCTGTTTATATTTGCGCGCCGGAGTAACGAATTGCTTTATGCCAAAATAGCAGTTGTATTTACCGACCAAGATAGCACCAAATCTGTACTCTTTACGTACTTCGTATGCATATAAGGAGGCACTTTAAAACTACGATAGGATTACTATGACAGATTTAGCAAAAAAGACCATTCTAATGGTGATTACATCACATGAGAAGTTGGGCGACACTTTGGGTAAAACGGGTTTGTGGGTTGAAGAATTTGCAGCACCTTATTATGTTTTCAAAAAAGCCGGCTTCAATATTCTTTTGGCAAGCCCATTGGGCGGCCAGCCCCCTATAGACCCAAAGAGTAAGCTCGCTGACTTTCAAACTGAACAGACCAAAAAGTTCTACAAAGATGATAAAGCGAAAGCAAAACTGGCCAACACTGCAAAACTGAGCGACATTGACTTTGACCAATTGGATGCCCTTTTTTACCCCGGAGGCCATGGGCCACTCTGGGATTTAGTCGACAACCCATATTCAATTACATTGATTGAGAACTCAATTAAACATAAACAACCGGTTGCCGCCGTTTGTCACGCAAGTGCGGTGTTGTTAAATGCGAAAAATCAGGAAGGAGAGTCAGTAGTTAAAGGAAAAATGGTAACCGGTTTTAGTAACACTGAGGAAGAGGCTGTTGCGCTTTCGTTAGTCGTTCCGTTTTTATTAGAGGACGCGCTAAAAGCAAAAGGCGGTATTTACCAAAAAGGCGGCGATTGGGCCTCATTTGTGATTGAAGATGACTTAATTATTACAGGACAAAATCCCGCTAGCTCAGCAGCCGTGGCAGAAAAATTAGTGAGTAAATTAAACGCTTAATTCCCTCTATTTACCCACGCATATGTTATGTTCATATCTGGCGTCGTAGTTTTAGGCGCCCAGCACATTGCATAGATCAGAGATAGCGTCTATTCTTTCTGTACTCTAGAACTAGTATTTAACTAGCACTTTTTAACAGGTAAACACTATGATCGAGTTTTTATTAAATGGTAAAAAAATTACATCCGATGCAGAGGCCGATACGCCTTTGTTGTGGGTCATTCGCGACGAATTCGGTCTAAAAGGCACGAAGTTCGGCTGCGGTATCGCGCTGTGTGGCGCATGTACAGTACACTTAAACGGTTCGCCAGTGCGCTCGTGCTCGCTCCCAATCAGTGCCGTCGCTAATTTGGAAATCCGAACAATTGAAGGTCTAGAAGACCAGCATCCATTGCAGAAAGCATGGATAGAGCATCAAGTGCCGCAATGCGGATACTGCCAATCAGGGCAAATTATGCAAGCATCTGCGTTGCTCGCAACCAACGCAAACCCAAGCGAAGATGAAATTATTGCGTATATGAGCGGTAACTTATGTCGCTGTATGACCTATTCACGAATAAAAGCAGCCATTCAAGATGTCGCAACACAATCAGACTCAGTGGTTCAAATTTACACCCCAAAAACAGAAGCCAAACGCACTCAGGGAGTAAGTTAAAATGACCAAATTTAGCAAAGACGCCTTCGAACAAAGTCGCCGCAGTTTTTTAATTGGCTCAATTGGTGGTGGCTTAATGATGGCATTTGCCCCTAACATCAACGCACTGGAAGTTGCTTCCGGGGGCGCAGTAAAACAACTTACCGATAAGTTATTTAGCCCGACAGTGTGGTTTGAAATTGACACCAATGGGATGATTTTGGTCAATATAGCACGCGCAGAAATGGGTCAACATGTGGGTACGGCAATTGCCCGCATCGTAGCTGACGAACTAGGCGCCGATTGGCAAAGTGTCGAAATTAAGCATGTTGATACAGACCCTAAATGGGGCTA
>JBLHOI010000079.1:0-7826 GCA_047621375.1 Glaciecola sp. | reverse complement strand
ATCAACGCCAAGAATTTTAATGCCGTTACTAAGTGAATGTTCCCAATAATCAGGAATACTAACGATAGGATTTGGACCTGCAGTGGGTTGCACACTTCGATCGAAATTATCTTTGATTTCTGCTTGTTTAATGTCATCCGCTTTGACAGTTTCGGTCTCAAATTGACGCGTCGGTAACACAAAGTTCTGCTCTGCAACAGCGAGTTGAGCTTGTCCCTCAGGCACGACACTTAGCACAACCGCTGGCTGATTCTTCACGTATTTTTTGTAAACACGCATAACATCGTCCTTCGTAACGGCATTATAGCGCTCTATATCAGCTTGAATACCGTCAGGTTCGTTATTAAAAGTTTCTCCGTAAGCTAAACGACTTACTTTACCTGCGACACTTTGAAGGCCAAAAATAGTACCACTTTCAATACTCGCTTTTGTGCGCTGTAAATCATCGTCTTGCACGCCTCTTTGCTCAAATTCAGCCAAAGTTTCATCAATGATTGTTTTCATTTTCTGTAAACCTTGTACTTTTTCTGGGTTGACTAAAGCAAGTAGTTGGAATTCGCATGCAATTTCACGACAAGGATGTCCGGCGAATGCTTGCAACGCTAAGCCGTTTTGAACCATGTTCTTGTAAAGTAACGACGTTTTGCCACCGCCTAAGATATTTGCCAATACGTCTAGCGCAGCTTCATCAGGATGTTGTGCATACACTGTTGGTATTGTGATTTGAAGTAACGGCAAATGCACTTTATCTTCCAATGTAATAAACCGAGTTTCCGTTAAAATCGCAACCGCTTTGTCCGCTTTTTTGACTTCTGGGCCTCGAGGGATCGCACTGAAATACTTTTCAATCCAAGCTTTAGTTTGTTTTTTATCAATTGCTCCACCAATGGTTAATACCGCGTTATTAGGGCCGTACCATTTTTGGAAAAAAGTTTTAAGATCGTTCACGTTTGCACGGTCAAGATCTTCTACATAGCCAATCGTAGACCATGAATACGGATGGCCTGCCGGATAAAGTGCTTCACCCGTCCTCTCTGAGAGCAATCCGTAAGGTTGGCTATCAATACGCTGGCCACGCTCGTTTTTGACGGTCTCACGCTGAATTTCAAATTTTTCTTGAGTCACCGCATCTAATAGAAAACCCATGCGGTCAGCTTCTAGCCACAATACTTTCTCAAGTTGATTAATCGGTACTGTTTGATAGTAGTTAGTAAAATCGGTATTAGTCGACCCATTCATCGTTCCGCCAGCTTCAGTCACAATTTTAAAATGTTCATCGTCAGCCACATTTTCCGAGCCTTGAAACATCATATGTTCAAAAAAATGAGCAAAGCCTGAACGTCCAAGTTCTTCTCGGGCCGAACCAACGTGATAGGTAATATTAACTTCCACAAGCGGATCTGATTGATCCTCATGCAGCACAATTGTTAGTCCATTAGCAAGTTCATATTTTTCGTATTTAATCACTGAACCGGACAATTCATCCGGTTGATTTTGAGTGCTGATATCAGCTGCTTTATAACATCCACCAAGGGCAATTGCCGACGCTACTAATCCACCGAAAACGAACTTTTTTGTGAGGTTTTTAATCATGTTTTGCCTATTATTTTATCGTTTTAAATTGGACAATATACGTATCCGTTCTTATTTTTCTGATCCCTTTTGAAACAAGCAATCCTCGTAGTGCCCACCATCATTAATGTAGACTAGTAATATTGTTACATAACCAATATATTATACGTAGCTTGATAACAAGCAACGGTTTGCCTTAGTATGCATTACAAATGTTCACCATGCATACACATTCGCCAAAAACTGGACTAAAAAATGTCAACTAATTTCCCCATCCTTAATTATGAGTTTGCACTAAACCAACTCGGCGGCAACAAAGCACTCTTGAGCAAGATGCTGAACAAGTTCTTCTCAGAATTTGAAAACATTTCGGCCGAGATCGCAGATTTTATTGAAGCAAATGATATTAAAAGTGCTAAAACGCTAGTCCATACTGTAAAGGGCATATCAGGAAATATAGGGCTTCAGGCGTTGTATAATTGTGCAACGCGTTTTGATGAAGAATTAAGAACAGGTATGCCAAATCAAGCTATCATCGACGAATTTAGCACAGTTGTTAACGTCACTTGTCTTGAAATTCAGCAAACAGAGCAAAATGAGGCCGCAAAAATACAACAGACAAACTCTTTCCTATCTTTGGACAAGTGTAAGTCAGAGTTAATAGAACGTCTTAAAAGAAACGAATTTATTGACGACGAGACCTTATTGAATTATGTCGCTGGCTTAGGTTTTCCTGAGTCAGATGCAAAGCACCTCATTCAGCTAATTGAGGACCTTCGGTATCCTCAGGCAATAGTAAAAATAGAAGAAAACACCTAAGCACTTATCATAATGATTAAATTAGTACTAGACCATGATGATTTTATGGTACTTAATAAACCCTGTGGCATGCCTATGCATGCTTCTGAGAATGCGATAATTCCCGTTGCTGAGTCTTTATTTAATCATAAAAAATTATGGTTAATTCACCGCTTAGACACAGATACCTCAGGTTGCATTTTATTAGCAAAAACAAAAGACGCTGCATCGGAACTTTCAAAGCAATTTGCGGAAAAGGCAGTGCAAAAATACTACATCGCACTGATTGATAATAAACCCAAAAAGAAACAAGGTACGATAAAGGGAGACATGCAAAAAGCGCGCAATGGCGACTGGAAGTTAAGTACTCGCCAAGATAACCCAGCGATAACACAATTTTTTAGTTTTTCAATACAAAGTGACTCACTGTCGCCCAAGTTAGCAGCTGAAAGTAGAAATTTTACGCAAGAAATTGAGACTCACCTGCAATCGAATACTACCGCCGAATTACTACTTAAAAACAAACCCGACTCAACTCCAGCTATCAGGGTATGTTTAATAAAACCAATTAGCGGGAAAACGCACCAAATTCGAGTTGCATTGAAATCACTCGGCGCGCCAATTATCGGAGATAAACGCTATAAAGGCAGCGTATCCGACCGCTTATATTTGCACAGCTATGTTCTCCAATTTACTTATAAAAACAAATTTTTTAATGCCACTTGTCTACCCCAAATGGGTCAACTATTTGCAAGTCATCTAGACACATTCCTTTCTGAAAATTCTGACCCAT
The DNA here is from genome assembly GCA_047621375.1 of Glaciecola sp. Classification (GTDB taxonomy): domain Bacteria; phylum Pseudomonadota; class Gammaproteobacteria; order Enterobacterales; family Alteromonadaceae; genus Glaciecola. The sequence continues at coordinate 4,663 of JBLHOI010000079.1, read as the reverse complement.
GGACAATGAAATGGCCAATACACAAATTATAAAAAGAATCGGCATTATTGGCCGCGGGGCGATTGGCGTTAATATTGCGTTCAACCTGCAATTTGTAGAGTGTGTTCAAACCACACTATTAGTCAAAGAACATTATGACCGTTCCGATGTGCTCTCACTATTAACGGTGGATGGAGAAAAGCACATTATTAAATGTAATCAGGCGTATATTTCAAAAAGTATTTTACAGCCTTTAGATTTAATTATACTGCCCGTTAAGCAATATCAAATCGAGCGTCTTTTGCTGGATATTGCAGAGTACCTAGATACAAAAACAACAATACTACTTTTACACAACGGCATGGGCGGTATTCAACTGGTACAAAAATATTTGCCCAATAATCCATTACTCGTTGCCACTACAACTGACGGCGTTTACAAAACCTCAACTACCTGTTTTATTCAAACTGCTGTGGGACAATTTGATATTGGCGCTATTTATGAAGAGAACGTTGATGAAGAGAACGTTGATGAAGAGAACGTTGATGAGGAGAACGCTGATGAAGAGAGCGTTAATGAAGAGAGCATTGATGAAGAGAAGCCAATCGAAAAGCACAATAATTCAAGGTGGAATTATTTAAGTTATCTTCATCCACGCCTACTTTGGCGCAGTGATATGGCATTCGCTTTGTATCAAAAATTAGCGGTAAATGCAGCGATTAATCCGCTAACTGCGATAAAAAACTGCAAAAACGGTGAATTAGTGCATTATTCAGAAGAGGTGAAAAAAGTGAAAGAAGAGATATTCGACTTATACGAATTCATGAATCTTCCCATAGACAACCATGCTCTGTCTCTGCATATTGATAATGTTATACAGCTAACAAAAGAAAATTACTCGTCAATGCATCAAGACTTTCAAAATAAGCGCGAAACGGAAGTAGAGGGAATACTTGGTTTTTTATTAGAAAAAGGCAAAGAGACAGGAATGAAAATGGCATTTATACAAACCCTATATGAACAAATAAAAGCGCAATCTACGTAATATAAAGAAGCCTGACACCGTTTCGCGTGCCAGGCCCTTCCTATCAAAACAGCGATACTATTTGCTGTATATTATTAATCTTGTGACTGTGGCTTCATGTGTGGGAACAAAATGACATCTTTGATAGTTGGACTGTCCGTAAACAGCATCACCAATCTATCAATACCGATCCCCTCTCCTGCTGTTGGCGGTAAACCGTATTCCAATGCAGTAATATAGTCTTCGTCGAAATGCATTGCTTCATCATCTCCAGCATCTTTTTCTTGTACTTGCTTTTTAAACCGACTCGCTTGATCTTCAGAGTCATTCAACTCCGAAAAGCCATTGGCTAATTCTTTGCCACCAACAAAAAACTCAAAACGATCTGTTACAAACGCATTTTCATCATTGCGGCGAGCTAATGGAGAAACTTCCCACGGATATTGAGTGATAAACGTAGGTTGATCAAGTTGCTCTTCAGCTGTCGCTTCAAATATTTCACAAAGGTATTTACCAGCACCCCATATGCCGTCAACTGCTGGTTCTTTAATATGTAACTGCTTGGCCATCGCTTTTAGTTCTGGTAGATGATTTTCAGGATCATTAATCGCAGCTACATTGGCGTCAGGCCAATATTTTAAAACAGCATCCCCCATACTTAGACGTTCGAAAGGTTGAGCAAAATCATATTCTTTTGTTTCAACGACCTCACCTTCCGCATTTTTCACTGTATTGGTAATTATCGACGTACCCATAACAGTCTGAGCAAGATAACGTAACATTTCTTCTGTTAGGTTCATCAAATCGTTGAAGTCGGCATACGCTTGATAAAATTCAAGCATTGTGAATTCAGGATTATGCCGTGTTGATAAGCCTTCATTACGAAAGTTACGGTTAATTTCGAAAACTCGCTCAAAACCACCAACCACTAAACGCTTTAAATAAAGCTCAGGGGCAATACGCAAATACATATCTATATCTAGAGCATTATGGTGCGTAGTAAATGGTTTTGCGGTTGCACCACCAGGGATAACCTGTAACATTGGTGTCTCTACTTCCATGAAGTCCCGCTCAGTAAGGAAGTTACGGATACCACTAACTATCTGGCTTCGAATCTTAAATGTCTTGCGCGTATCGGGATTAGTAATTAAGTCCACGTAGCGTTGACGGTACTTAGTTTCCTGATCAGATAAGCCATGAAATTTTTCAGGCAAAGGGCGCAAGGCTTTAGTTAGTAGTTGATATTCAGCCATATCAACATATAAATCACCTTTACCTGATTTATGTAGAATACCACTAACACCAATAATGTCGCCAATATCTAAAGATCCATATTTGGCTTTAATGTCTTTTTGCGTATCCTTCGAAGCATAAGACTGAATTTGCCCAGTCATGTCCTGCAATACTATAAACGGACCTCGTTTTGCCATGATACGACCGGCAATACTGAAAACATTTGCTTCTTCGACTAATGTTTCTTTGTCTTTATCACCAAAGGTTGTCTGCAAATCTTGCGCATAATGCTTACGATCAAATTGATTTGGGAAACCGTTTGAAGGGCAGTTTTCGCGTATTTGCGCTAACTTACCACGACGCTCGGCAATCAACCTATTTTCATCTTGCTGATGGTCACTCATGAGTATTCCTGTAAATTGCTGTTTTACTAAAGGCCAGACTTTAAGCTGGCTACAATGAATTTATCTAAATCGCCGTCTAATACGGCTTGTGTATTTCTTGTTTCAACGCCGGTTCGTAAATCTTTAATGCGAGAATCATCTAATACGTATGAACGTATTTGGCTGCCCCAGCCGATATCAGACTTGCCATCTTCCATTATTTGTTTTGCTGCGTTTTGTTTTTGTAGTTCGTATTCGTATAACTTCGCTTTTAATTGTTTAAATGCTTGGTCTTTGTTCTTATGCTGAGAACGGTCATTTTGACATTGCACAACAATATTCGTCGGTAAATGCGTTATTCGCACAGCAGAATCGGTTCTGTTGACGTGCTGTCCACCCGCTCCCGATGCACGATATGTATCTATTCGAATATCCGCTGGATTAATTTCAATCTCAATGTCGTCGCTTATCTCTGGATAGGCAAATGCCGATGCAAAAGAGGTATGCCTGCGACTGCCTGAGTCAAAAGGCGACTTTCTAACGAGTCTATGAACACCGGTTTCTGTACGTAACCATCCAAAGGCATAATCGCCCCCAAAACGTATTGTTGCACCTTTAATACCCGCAACATCACCCGCAGAAACTTCAATTAGTTCAGTTTTAAAACCGTGCGCCTCGCCCCATCGCAAGTACATGCGCAGCAGCATATTTGCCCAATCTTGCGCTTCTGTCCCGCCCGAGCCTGATTGTATATCCAAATAACCATCGTTGGCGTCATTAGGACCAGAAAACATTCTTCTAAATTCAAGCCTTTCCAAAGCAACAATTAAGCCTGCTAATTCTGTTTGAGCATCATTTAAGGTTTCTTCATCATCCGCTTCAACTGCAAGCTCAATGAGGCCTTCAACATCATCAGTGCCTTGTGTCAGCTTTTGAATGGTTAAAACCACGTCTTCAAGTGCTACTTTTTCTTTGCCTAGAGCTTGAGCCTGTTCTGGATTAGACCAAACCTCAGGATTTTCAAGCTCTCTTAATACTTCTTCTAAACGCTCTACTTTGACATCAAGGTCAAAGATACCCCCTAAGGGATTCAGTTCTCTGGCGAACATCGGTAATAGCGGTTTGGATTGGATTGATTTCGAACATATACAAATATTTTTACTAAAAAATTGAGAGGGTAGATATTACAGAATTTATGAAGAATTTAATAGGTGGAAGGCGATGCAAATAACCATAAAGCGAACATTTTTATAGTCAACGCTATTTGCAGCCTAGTGGATCGTAGAAACTAACCTATTTTGCGGCTTGCAGAAGTGCTTCGGCTAATGTACGACCGATCACATTCAGGTTCTTTTTAGTTTTTTCATCAACCACATTGTGATCTTTATCTACTAGCTTCCCGATACCTCCAACAGCCAGTTGATTTGGCAACACATGCATACCCAGATTGCCCAATAACATGCGCAGAGATACCAGCCCTCTTATACCGCCTAATGCCCCAGGAGAAGCAGCAACAATAGCTGCATGTTTACCTTTAAATGCTTGCAACGGTTTTTCACCTTCTTCCATGCGTGAAGCCCAATCAATTGCATTTTTTAGTAAACCGCTATAACCACTGTTATATTCAGGACTTGCGATAATAAAACCGTCGTGCAACATGAGCAGTTGTTTAAACTTCTTGGCATTGGCAGGTAAACCACAAGCTGCCTCGAGGTCTTCGTTAAAAATAGGCATATCGAACTCTGACATATCGATAACTGTCACCTCAACACCATCGAGGTCGGCTCCTTGAGCCGCGCACTTAGCAATACTGAAATTGTATGAGTTTTTGCGACCGCTGCCGGCAAAAGTGAGTATTTTTGGCATCTTAATTCCTTTCAATTGATCAATTGTTATAGAAGGTAAAATCACGTGTTGTCAGTCCAACTACGTAAAACTTAACTAACAACGCTATCACATTTGGTTCTAACTTAGGAACCGTTGACTGCCGACCCGCCCCCCTGCGCATTTAGCAATGCGGTATCAAACGTAAATTTGTAGACTA
>JBLHOI010000078.1:0-7848 GCA_047621375.1 Glaciecola sp. | reverse complement strand
CCTGAAACGGTTTGTAACTCGTATTTTAGAAACCAATCCTGCAAGCTTCGCAACTCACTAATGTCGTGTTGTCCAGTTTTATCGGTCAAAGCATAAATATATACCCAACCCACGCCAGTCGCATCAGGGCCTAATTGCGGTTTCGCGTTGTCCGGCAAACTGGGCGTCACCTGTGACAGATATTCGAGCACGCGACTTCTAGCCCAGTACAAATCGGTATCATCATCAAAAATGACATACACGTATGAGTCACCGAAGAACGAGAAACCTCTTACCGTTTTGGCGCCTGGAACCGATAGCATGGCCGTAGTTAGAGGATAAGTAACTTGATCTTCTACTACTTGTGGCGCCTGACCCGGATAGCTTGTTTTAATGATCACTTGCACGTCAGACAGGTCTGGGATGGCATCAACCGGCGTATTTTTAAGTGTGACTAAACCGCCACCGACGATAATAAAAGTACATAATAATACCAAGAATCGGTTATATACCGACCATCGAATAATAGCTGCAATCATGGCTTTACACCCACTACCTCGAACATACCTGACTCAGGCTTTTTCAATGACACCTGCATAGTTTTACCCACTTCCAACTTAGCTAAGTCGACATTCTCAGCGACTGCAAAATTCATCGTCATTCCAGGCATTCCCCAAGCGTCTATATCGGCATGTGTCAGTCGCACTATTCTATCTTCTGGCATGGCCTCATCAACGGTAGCTTCAACCCATACAGGTTCACTCATACCCTGCATACCCTGGCTATGCATATCGGGCATACTGCCCATACTTTGCATAGTTTGCATAGTTTGCATAGTCTCCATACCACTCATATCGTGCTCTTTGTGCGCATGATCTGACTTGTCTCGAGACTGATTAAATTCTTCACCAATACGTATAAAATCAGAGCTAATGCTACTTTCAGAGTCTAATAAAAATTGAGCAGAGGTTACAACTACATCATGATCCATCAAACCAGATAAAATTTCTGTATAACTACCCGCTTTTAATACTTCGTGCATTGCTGCGTGAGGTCCCGACGCAGGTAAACTCGCCCCAACCTCGACAACATTGCCAATATGCACTTCCACAGACTTAAATTTACCTTCGCCCAACGCGAGCACAACCCGACTTTGCGAACCTGTGCGGATAACTGCTTCTGAGGGAACCACGATATTAGGTTGCTCGCCCACGCCACCTTGCGTTGGTGGCATACTTGTAAAAATACTCACTTGTGCGAACATATTGGGCTTTAAGAAATATTCAGCATTGTCGAATCTTAATCTTACTCTTAATGTACGAGTGCTTGCATCTAAAGTAGGGTAGATATAATCGACTTTGCCTTCCCATGTTTTACCAGGTAGATACTCCATTGTCATCAGCACTGGCAATCCAAGTGTCACCAAGTTTGACTGGCGCTCAAAAATTTCAGCTTCAACCCAAACTTCATCTAATGCAGCAATCGACATCAGTGTGACCCCCGGCTGGGCATAAGAACCTTCACGAACGTACAGATTGTCGATGAAGCCCGTTTGCGGTGCGGTAAATACGACCGTTTGCTGAACCTTTCCAGAGGCGATTAATTTTTCGATGGCAGCCTCTGGCATTTGCAACGATTTCAGACGGGACTTTGCTGCCGCCATCAAATTTTTGTTATCACGTTTTACTGCTAGTAAAAATTCATCCTGTGCATTCACCAATTCGGGTGAATATAGGGCATACAATGGGTCGCCCTTGTTAACATATTCACCCGCTGCTTTCACATTCAGTACTTCAATCCAACCTTCAACCCGCGGGTGAATATTGATCAACGTGTCCTCGTTGTACTGCACATAACCTACCGTTTTTATTGTAATATCGAGCGCATTACGTTGTACCTCGGCTGTCCTCACCCCCAAATTATTAACTACATTTGGATTAATTTTGATTGTCCCTGAACTGTCTTGCTCACCGTTATTTGCATTACTTTCATACACCGGTACCAAATCCATACCCATCGGCGATAAGCCGGGCTTGTCTCGTCTGAAATTTGGGTCCATCGGCGCTACCCAATACGAAGGCTGGTTTTCAGCACTTTGTTTTGTGTTTGGGGAAGCCTCATTTGACCCAAGCATAAACTTGAATACCAGCACAGTTAAAGTAACGCCAGCCGCTAAGCCTATTGCAAGCAGCACGAGGACTGATGCCGACCGACTCTCACTTTCATTTTGTTTGTTCATTGCTATTCCCCTACCTTAACTGCGGCTGTCGGTGTTGATACTTGATTACGTTGATTATTTAAACCAAAATGCCCTGTAACTGTACTTTGTTCTGTTGGAAAGAAATAATTGAGCTCAACTTGTGCTTTTAATAGATCAACATGAATATTAAGTACATCGATACGAACATTTAAATCATCAATTCTAGCTCGCACAACCTCAGAAAAATCCCCTGCATCGTTTTCATAAGCAGTCAGTGAAGCTTCCGCTTGTTCTCGTGTTTGGACTAAAATAGAGTCGTCAAAAATTTGCTGACGTTTAAGTAAACGTTGATACCGAGACCACGTCGATTGCAATTGTGCAATCAGTCCTCGCAGCGCAAGTAATTTGTCAGTTTTAATAGCTTCTGCTTCTCGCACTGCCGCTGATACTTTCTTGTCTTGGGAACTTTGCGTAAACAAAGGCAAATCGAATGATACGCCAATTGAAAAGAAATCAGCGCGACTTCTGCCTGATGGGTCATCAGCGCGGTAAGCATAACTTGCATTTACGCCCCATTGCGATTTATACAATTGTTTTGCTAATTCAACACTCGTTTCACCAGCTTCGATGCGTTGCTCAATAGCCAGGATCGCGGGATGAGTATTTAGTTTTTGCGCTAAGTTTTGCTTATCATTAGCCGTTAGTAAACTCATCACATTTGGCTCTAAGCTGTTAATAAAAGGAAGTTCAGGGGAAACGCGTTTATAACGCGTAAAGTCAGACGAAGATAACTGCCAATCATTACCGTTGCTTAACCACTCGACTAGCTGCCCGCCAGCTTGCTCTTTTTGCGACATCAGCGTATTTAGCCTGTCGTCAAGACGCGTGAGTTCTAGCTGCGCTCGCACGATATCTTGTTGACGCACGCTGCCGACTGCCGAAGCATAACTAGCTTGTATTATTTCAGCTAATTGTTGGAATAGTACTCGGTCATTTTCTATCAAAGCAATAATTTGCTGCGCTCTATAAAGCTCCAACCACAGTGACGACACCACTACTTTGGTTTTAGCCATTCGGTCTTGGCGTAATAACGGGTGTTGTTGAGCGAGTTCTTGTAGCTGCTGTTGTTGGATTTCAAGGCTCTGTCCGCGCGGAAATTGCTGCGTCACTCCGGCTTTTAACTGCGTCATCGGCTCTTGATCAAAAGCAAAGCCATTAGTAGGAATATTTGCCAAGCCAATCGAGATAATAGGGTTAGGCAGTGAATCGACTGCTTCACTGATATCAATCATTGCCTTTTGACGCAACTCACTGCGGGTCAACCAAGGGTCAACTTCAATTGCAATAGATATCGCTTGCGGCAAGGTCAGTGGGCGATAGTTATCCAATTCTTTATTAGCGCTGATGTTTGCACTTATATTGGAGTTTTCATGTGCGCTAACATTAAAACCTAGTATTACACTATTGAACAATACAAAGATAACGGTCACTGCTTGTAATGTAGGTAGATGACCTAATTTGAAAAATTTCATGTTCGACTCTTTTCTGGCTTATGGCTGAATACGGTTAGTTTAGTTAACATCAATGTGAACCTAATATGTCTGTTTGTAATATCGTAGTAAATCAATTCAAGTGATTGAAGGTCAGAACAAAAGTCTATCGAGTGCAAAATGGAACTAGGGTATTCTTCATTCATGACAGTAGTGAATTCATACTGATATTAATGTTGGAATAAGTAGTTTAATAGTGCAAAGATATAGCGAGATTATGCCTCTTAAATCGCCAGACAGATCTAGGCTGTTAGAGCAAACTGATATTTAGGGGGGCGTTTCTGACTAGGAATGAATGCATGGACTAGGCGACGGTCAACGTCTACTTTCTGTTCGTCGCTTAGGTGATGAGTGACTTGTATATTAAATTCGATCAGCACGGCAAGTGAAAACATACCAACAGGGCAATCGCATTCTTGCTGGCAGCATTCATGCTCCATCATTTTATTATTTGCAATCGCGTTGCCTAAGATGTCATTGTTTGCGTGCATTTCAGCGCCCATATCATGCTCAACATTACTGCCACCGACATCAGCGGCGGCATCAGTTATGATCAAATTATGCTCGTTGTTAAAGCAACTCACCGAGGAGACAGCAAAAGCCTCTCCTGCCTGCGCTACAAGCAAAAAGATAATCATTGTTACACTGACGAGACGAGTAGACACGTTGTACAAAACACCTAAATAGAAATATGAACACGTTTTACGACCAAAAGTCTTAGCATTTGTTCACTTAATGCAATTACTGTTACAGTATAAACTATACAACGTCTTTACAAGTAGAATGTTTCTTTTTCAACAATACTAAAAAATATGAAATACGAAAAATTTGCAATCACCATCGACATAATGTCTGTTAACACGCTAATACCTATTCGAAATGAGCGGGTGCAGCAGATATTTTTAGTCAGTAAACCAGAGCAGTCGGAGAAAGCATGATAAATCCTAGCCTTGATGTTGGCACGTTAGCTAACGAGTTCAAAATCGACCGGCGACTGATGGTTAACAACTTTTTACAAGCCGATATCGCTGAACGCACGCGCAGCGCATGCATGCAACACGCGCCATTTAGCACTCATTATGTGCTAAATAACATGTACCAAAGCAAGACTGCAGTCGAAATGGCGAGCCTAAATCAACAAGATAAAGAAGCTATTAATAAGCAAGTCTTCAGTGCCGCGAGTCAAGGTGTGGGATTTATATATGAAGGCTATCTTAAGAGCAGAATAAATACTGAGCCGAGCAGCCAAGCTAACATTGAGCTAGCGTTTTTGCATCAGGTTTTTGACTATTTGAGTAGCGAAGAAGTTTTATCAACAATAAAACAGATTACCGGAAACCAAGATATCACCGGTGCTGAACCCCAATATACGCGCTTTACCCCAGGGCATTTTTTGACCCGCCACCTCGATGTAATACCGGGTCGCGGCAGGCGCTACGCGTTCGTGCTTGGTCTCACCAAAGGCTGGCACCCCGACTGGGGCGGTTTACTGCAATTCTATGAGCAAAATGGAACGCCTCGCAACGCTTGGGTACCTCAATTTAATGTTTTATCACTCTTCGACGTTAGCCACATCCACTCAGTCACTTACGTAACGCCCTTTGCAGCTGAACAACGTCTGTCACTAACAGGCTGGTTTGTGGCTAAACCCTAAAACGCGTGGTTAGTTCAGCTAAGTACGGCTTAAAATTAGTCCACTGCTCAAGTCCGGTCTTATAAATGGGCTGGCGAACTTGCTGGGCGCTAGGCGTTTTTACGGCTCGTTTGTTTTTATGGAAGTCGATGCAAGCTTGCTCAAAAGGAAGGCCACAGAAATCAAGTAAACGTCTTATTTGTGCCTCAGTATCGTTAACTATGTCTTCATGTTGAACTCGTAATATTTGAGTGGGGAACACTAGCTGCCAGTGATCCATTAGTTTTACGTAGTTTTGATAATATTGCGCAATATCACTGAGTGAATAACTGAACTCTTGCCCTTCGCCAAATAGTTGTTTAAAAACACTAAAACAACAAGCCATAGGGTCACGTCTTGCATCGATTATTTTAGCATTTGGCAAAATAAGTTTAATTAAGCCTATATGCATATAATTATTTGGCATTTTATCAATAAAGTAGGTAGCGCGCTGTCTATACACTTGCGTGTCCTGAATGAATTTTTCACCTAACTGCGCAAAATAATGTTCAGGTATACTCTCTATATTGAACGGATAAACCGGTTTAGAACCTTGCTTTTTACTTAAGTTACTCGCTAAGCCTAATATTTCATGCAGCTCCATAGTGCCATCGACTGCAGAATGAGAAGCGAGTATCTGCTCCAACAGAGTAGAGCCGGCTCTTGGCATCCCTACAATAAATATAGGCGCAGGATCCGAGCAGCCCAGATTACCAAATTTTGCGACTAAGTCAGGTGTAAATGCCTTAATTTGTGATTCTACAAATTGTGCATGGTTGTTACTAGAGTAGCTTAATGTCGTACTTTGTAATTGATTACCCAATTCGTAATGTAAAAAAGATTGTTCATAGTGCTTTTCATCTTCATAGGCCTTGCCCAAAGCAAAATATAAATGCACTTTATCTTTTAAGCTAACCTGATTGTTTGTTGTGCCGGCGAGCATATGTTGAATTTCTTCAGCATTAAATTGGTAGGTCTTTGTATTAGCTAGACTCCAGTATGCGTCGCCACAGTGCAATTCAAGTTGATAAGCTTGTTGATAGGCGATTACCGATTGCTCAATATTACCTTGGGTTTTATACGCATGGCCTAGCAACAGATATACATTGGACTCTGCTTTGTTGTCGTCAATTATTTGTAGATAAATATCAATGGCTTTTTGAATCTCACCTACACCCACCAGTGCAGTTGCTTTTGCAACTGAATAGAAAATATTACTGGGATCTTTTTGAACGAGAATATCGCCCAAAGACAGCGCTTTTGAAAACTTACCTAACTTACTGTAAATTTTGAATAGCTGGTATTTTGCCTCTAAATTATCTGGTGCTAACTGGATGCAAGTCTCCAGTATAAATTCAGCTTCAGATATCGCTTTTGAAGATACTGCAATTTCTGCCAATAACAGTAAGCCATCTAAAGAGTGTTTATTTTCCTGCAAGTAGTGGCGACATAGTGCGTCAGCCTCAACTATTTTGCCGTCGTAAAGCAGGTCGGTTGCCGCGAGCAAGGACTTAGGTAATCCACTCAAATGATTGATTTGATTTGAGCACAATACTGACGCTTCTTTTTGGTCTGCTTGTTGATAAATCGGCAGCAAAGCTTGCCATGCAGATAATAGTGCAGGATTTAGCTTAGTGGCCTTATAAAAATGAATACTGGCTAGCTTACCTTGCCCCAAAGCCCGATAATTATAACCGAGTTCTTGATGTGCTCTAGCATGTTCAGGCGTGATTTGTAGCAACTGCTGGACATCGTCTATGGCTTCCTCATATTTGCGCTGCAGTCGCCTGCAAACAGCCAACAAATAGCGACTTTGGGCTTCTACTTGGATATCAAGTTTGCCTTCTAACAAAGCAATCGCACTTTGTTCTGCATCTTCAAACTTGCTTTGTTGAAGTAGCTGCTGAATACGTTTAAGTTCAGGCGCAGGAAATAGAATTTGTGCTGACATAGTTACCTAATTTGTTGCCAAAGTTTATTTTAGGGTCTAAATTTAACATAAAAAAGCCCCTATAATAGGGGCTCCGATATACTACTATGACAATTTATATCATGTTACTTAGAAAAAGTCGTATGATAATCTAAAGCCGATAGTACGTGGTCTGTTTGTCACAACCTTAGGTGTGAACTGCTGGTTATCTACATGCAAAATAGCGCGTTCATCAAACAAGTTATCAATGAATATTTCTGCTTTCCATTCATCATTAGTGATGCCGAATGCAACGTTTGCAAGCACATAGCTATCTTGAATGTAACGTCCACCAGCGAAAAGGTCTCCGTTGGTGTCGGTGTAGTTAACACCCTCAAATACGTCAGCTTCTTTTTGAATACTTAATCCGCTACCGGTGCCGTAAACGAGTCTTGTTGTGTCTTCAAGTACAAAAGCGTCCATCGTCATACTGGCTAAACGGTCGCCCGTATAAACAAGTGAACCATTAACAAAACCA
>JBLHOI010000077.1:0-7868 GCA_047621375.1 Glaciecola sp. | reverse complement strand
CTTTGTTTAATGTAGCTTCGACTTTAAGGAATGTTGACATTTCCTTAGCTGCACTAGCCTGGTTTTCAACAACGTCTTGCACATCTAACAATAAACACTGTGCTTTATGTTTTATGTAAAAATCGTAGGCGCCCCTAGTTTGCTCAACCCAAGATGAAAGCATGTCCATACATTCTTCATTGGATAAAACCTGCTCTTGTAAGGCACTCGCTAAAGCAATTTGTGGGGCACAATAAAAGACTAAAAAACGTATTTCAGATGAGTTTGCCCATTGATCTAAGGATGGTAAAATTTCTTCTTCGACTAAGATTGAAGGACTCCCGTCCTCGAGAGAAAGTATTACATCAGTAATAGTTGCGCCAGTAGCAACCCCTTTTCTTAAAATTACTTTGTTGGCCTCTTTTATTTTCGAGAAAGTATTTTCACTAACTTTTTGACAAGGCGTTTGCAAGGCCTCAGCAATATGAGACCAATTACTGTTAGCAATCCCTGTTACAAAAAATAGTTTCATATACTCTCCAATTTCATAAAAACGCACGCAATTTCAAGTAAGTTACAGCTAGCGAACGCTAACCAAATTAACTATTGAGATAAACAAAATCCGTCGCGGAATTTTACAGCTTTATTGGCATATTCCAAGTGACAGGAGCCTATTTTGAGCAAGTATTCGCCCTTGCTAGCAAATTAGTATTAAGTCGCGTTGGTAACATACGGTTTAAAGTTATGATTCGGCTTAGTTATTTCTTATCAATAGAACATTCGCTCAATCATTCAAAAATACAGGTTTTTTGTTATTGCTGTTTTTTGGAAAAAGAGTGTATCGATAAGCAAGGCTGTTTCACTAGACAAGTTAACGACATCAATTACTTTTCGAATATGCTGTACCCATGAATAGTAACAGCTCCAATTGTGCAATTTGTAGCGTCTCAACAGTTCTAGTGAGTCAAAGTCTCCCACCAATCTTTTCGAGCTATATACCAGTTTACAGTTTTTTCAATACCCGTCTCAAAAGACTCAACAGGCTTATAGGCTAATTCTTGACGACATTTTGTTGCATCAATCGCATACCGCCTGTCATGTCCTGCTCTGTCGACCACATAATTAATAAGCGCCTCTGACTTTCCGGCCATCGCCTTACGAGCCAAAGGATAAGTTTCAATCAATGAGGGGTCTTGTAAGAATGCATCATTCACTAAGCCGCAAACCAATTTCACAATATCAATATTTGCCCACTCGTTGTGACCGCCAATATTGTAATTTTCACCTAGCCGCCCTTCCTTCAAAACCAGATCAATGCCTCGTGCGTGATCTTCAACATAGAGCCAATCTCTAATTTGCAAACCGTCTCCGTATACTGGCAAGTGTTTATTCTGAAGAATATTGGTAATGATAAGTGGGATTAATTTTTCAGGAAAATGATAAGACCCGTAATTATTAGAACAATTACTGGTAGTGACCTGCAGGCCGTAAGTATGATAATAAGCTCTTACTAAATGATCACTGGCCGCCTTGCTCGCTGCATAGGGTGAGTTAGGTGCATACGCCGTTTCTTCTGTAAATGCCGGGTCGTCAGGCCCTAATGTGCCGTAAACCTCGTCGGTTGATACATGATGAAATCGATGTCTAAAAGGTTTTGCACCGCTCTCTTTTGGTTCATCTAACCATACTTTTTTAGCGGCTTTTAGTAAGCTATATGTACCTATGATATTAGTTTCAATAAAGGCATCTGGGCCAGTGATTGACCTATCAACGTGAGACTCAGCTGCAAAATGAACAATGGTATTCAGGCCTTTATCACGCAGTAAGGTTTCGACTAAACCCGTATCGCATATGTCTCCATGCACAAACTCAAAGTTCTTATTGCTTGCCACAGGATCAAGATTGGCTTTGTTTCCTGCATAGGTTAATGCATCAAGCACTACTACCTTGTCTTCTGGGTTATTCGCCAACCAATAATGTACAAAGTTAGCACCAATAAACCCTGCCCCACCTGTTACCAGCAATGTTTTATGCATAATAGTATCTTTAATTCATTTGTTGATGTTTAAGTGAGTCAATAACGGATGCTAGTTCTGTCTGCCAGTGTCTTGGTTGCATATTATTAAAACTTGTTTTTAGAGTGCTCTTATCTAACACACTATAACTCGGGCGCTTTGCCACTGTCAGATACTCACTGGTTGGGATAGGATTGATTGGGATTCGCCTGGACAGCAGCCCCTGCTCTAATCCAATTCGCTGGATCGCGACCGCAAAATCATACCAACTTGCAACACCTGCATCCGTAAAATGATGAATACCCGTGACGTTATACTGCGCTGCATACAGACAAGCTTGTGCTAATGCACTAGCCGATGTGGGTGTTCCAATTTGATCATCTATAACAGCCAGTTCGGTTTTTTCGTCCAATAGCCTAAGCATGGTCTTAACAAAATTATTGCCAAACTGCGAATACACCCAACTTGTACGAATAATACAACTGTTGTCAGCGCCAGTCTCGATTATGGCCCGCTCTCCCGCGACTTTACTGGCACCATATACACTTCCGGGAGCATACACTTCATCCACTAAATACGGCGAACCTTTATCGCCAGCAAACACATAATCTGTGGAAACATGTACCAAATGAGCACTGTTCTGAACTGAATATTCAGCCAAATTTTTAACCGCTAGATGATTAAGCATAAAGGCCGCATCTTTATCGCTCTCTGCTTTATCGACGGCGGTATATGCTGAGGCATTAATGATTACTGAGGGTGAATATCGTTTGAGCGTTTCTTGCATACTATTAAATTGAAAAACGTTAATTTCTTCTCTGCCCAAGCATACCAACTTAGTGTCTAAGAGTTTGAATTCGTTGGCAAGTTGGCCATTTTTCCCTATTATTACTATCGTCATTTTTGATTCAATAATTTTCTATTTAAAGGTGGGAGCAACTAAAAATGCGAGGCCATCTGCATCTTTGGCTGATAGCAAAGGTTTACCCGCTTTACATATTGGCCAGCCAACGCCAAGTGTAGGGTCGTTATACCTAATAGACACCTCTGATTCAGGATGATAGTAATCAGTGCAGCGATAGCAAAATTCAGCAGAATCGCTGGTCACATAAAAACCATGGGCAAAACCGGGCGGCATCCAAAGTTGTTTATTATTATCTGCAGACAGCAACAAGCCAAACCATTGGCCAAAGCTAGGTGATGATTTGCGCATATCCACGACCACATCAAACACTTCGCCATGTATCACCCTTACCAATTTTCCCTGAGTATGTTCTAGTTGGTAGTGTAATCCACGCAAAATCCCTTGGTTGGACTTACTGTGATTGTCTTGTACAAATGTCACATTGGCACAATTTTCCCGAAACCAGTCATCTCTATAGGTTTCCATAAAAAAACCGCGCTCGTCTCCAAATACTTTGGGCTCTATAATTTTAACGTCAGGAATGCTTGTATCAATAATTTGCATGTCGCTTCTTTGTCGTTATTGCATTTTAATTTTTAACGAGATTAACAATACTTGTTCTACCTGACTTTATCGGTAAGCACTTGCATCAAATACGCGCCGTAACCACTTTTTATAAGGGGTTTGGCAAGCCTCTCGAGCTTTTCTGCACTGATATAGCCTTTACGGAAAGCAATTTCTTCGGGACAACATATCTTTAGCCCCTGGCGTTTTTCTATGGCTGCGATAAAGTTTGCTGCGTCTAACAGACTGTCAAGTGTGCCCGTATCTAACCAAGCGGACCCTCGTCCCATTAATTCTACCTTGAGACTTTTTTGCCGCAGATAGAGATTATTTAAATCAGTTATCTCCAGTTCTCCTCGCACAGAGGGTCTGACTTCTTTTGCCAAATCCACTACCTGATCATCATAGAAATACAGGCCAGTTATTGCGTAATTGGATTTTGCTATTAAGGGCTTTTCTTGTATGGAAATTGCGTCCCAATTGTCATCAAATTCAACTACTCCATACCGTTCTGGATCTTGTACATGATAGCCAAATACAGTGGCACCAGAGGTTTGTTGGCTGGCATTGATTAAGGACGTTTGTAAATCATGGCCATAATATAAATTGTCACCCAAAATCAAGGTACAAGGACTATTATCGATAAATCTTTCACCAATTAGAAATGCCTGTGCCAAACCATCAGGGGAAGGCTGAACGCAGTAACTAAAACTGACCCCCCAATCACTGCCATCTCCTAGTAGTGCCTCAAAACGTGGCAGTTCTTCTAACGTAGAGATAATTAGAATATCCTGAATACCTGCCAACATTAGGGTAGAAATAGGATAATAAATCATAGGTTTATCATAAACAGGCATAAGCTGTTTACTGACGACACGAGTAAGGGGATGTAATCGTGTGCCGGAACCCCCTGCCAATACGATCCCTTTACGTGTTTTTGGACTATTCAGTTTGTTTACCCTTACTTTATAATCAATTAACGCAACTCTTCTACAGTTGCTAAAATAATTTTGCCAATAATAAACAACATCAGTGCTACCGCTAAAAATAATGAGAGATTGTACACCACGTCAGGATAGCGCGCCTCTTCTGGCAAGGTCGGCGATTCAACTACAACCAGATACTTAAGTTGACGATAAGCCTCAATACGAGACTTTTCCAGGGAAATTTGTGAACTGGTATAGGCTTGCAATGCCAGCTCAATATCAATTTTGAGATCGCTAAATTTTCCAAGGATCTCTCCAACTGAGAGATTTCCTGCATCAGTCGCATCGCTGGGCTTATGTGTTAGGCGTTTTCTTTCAGATTCAAGTTGTTTTACTAAGCTGTTTAGTTCTGCTTGCGCCTGCAAAACCAAAGGAGCATTGTCGCTCATGCCACTTTGTATTGTTCTGAGTTGCGCTTTTTTCACCGCAATCTCGCCTTCCAATGAATAGCTAATTTGTTGTAATGCCATTCCTTCTGCTTCGGGATCGAGTAGATTATGCTGGCGTTGAAACGCGAGTAGTTGCTTTTTCGCACTCTGCAATTTTTTTTCAATAATTGCATGTTCTTTGTGGACAAAACTAAGTTGTTCTTTAGCCAAGTTATGGCCTATTTCATTAATATACCATTCAGCTCGGGCAACAATTTTTTGTGCCAGTCTCTCTGTAAAATCCGGCTCAAAACCTTGAACCAATATTTTCATAACACCTGAAACGTCATCATTCTCTACTTTAACGAGACTTTGGTAATATTCCAATTTATCTTCTCGGGAAGCGGAACCACTTAAACGGCTAAAAAAATCATAAGCACTATCTTCAAAGTGCTCTTTTAGGTCAACTTCCTTTTGAAGATATTCCATCATGTCATTTGATAAAATATGGGCTTTTAGCAACTCGTTATCATTACCTCCAGAGCTAACTCCAAAGCCACTTAACAATGCCATTGATGGATCTAAAGTCGACATCCCATCCGGCTGTTTTACAATTAATTGAGTTCTGCTTTCGTATCGGTCACTAGCCCAGACTATTTGGTAAAATGCGAAAATTAAAAATGGAACTAAGACAACAACAACAATAGGTTTGCGCAAAATATCCCCCGTCAATGAGGTCGTTTCAAATCCCATTTTTTTGCTCAGAGACATGAACACAGAGGGTTTATTATCTGAATTAGTAGAATGTGTAGAAGATGCAGTCAAAAACTCAGGGGAACTTTGAGTGAGTTTTTCTTTAAGTTTAGCAAGTTTCGCAATTCTCTCAGGACTCGGATCGAGATTCTTTAACCGCTGCATTATTCGAAACGCCAGTGGAGTGTCTTGATCCATAAGAGTATCAACTTTTTGTTCTAAAAAACCAACATCTCGCCATTCATTTGTAGTCGATCTATTTTTAAGTGCCAAATACCGTTCTTCTAGATCATGGATAGAGTTTTCTGTCATTATTAGAGCGCCTGATATGCCTCAATCCCTTTCTCGAGATCGTTATAAAATGTCAATTCACCTTTGTCTAAGACAATGGTACTGTCGCAAAACTGGCGTATTTCATCCATTTCATGGCTTACCATAATTACGCTGGCTTGCTCACTGCGTTCGAGCAATGCCTCTTTTGCCTTTTTGCGAAATTTCGCATCTCCCACCGAAGTAACTTCATCAATCAAATAAACATCAAAATCAATTGCAATAGAACATGCAAATGCCAGACGAGGTCTCATACCAGTAGAATAAAATTTCACCGGCAGATCAAACTTTTGACCCAATTCGGCAAAATCCTGAACGCGTTTTTCATAGGCATTTAAATCAGCAACACCATTTATTTTACCAATGAAACGAGTATTTTCCCGACCAGTCATTTGTGGGTGAATACCTGTCGTTAATGCTACCGGCCAGGAAATATTCAGCTCGCTAACAATTTTACCTTTATTTGGATACTCACTGCCTGCCAGCAATCTAAATAATGTAGATTTGCCTGCGCCGTTTGAGCCCAGAATGCCAATATTGTGATCGGTTGGGATCTCAAAATCAATATTCTTAAAAATATATTGATTGCCCAATTTTGATGGATAATATTTGGTTACATTCTGCAATAAAATCATCTACTTATCGCCTGACGCCATTGGCTATGATAAATAGCCAATGATATAAATGAAGCGCCAAGAACAACAAAAGCAAAATAATTAAAACTGACACCATTATCCTGATAGCTTGTATAAGCAGCAAAACGACTCAGTTCTATGGCATGTAAAATCGGATTCCAATCCAATAACCACCAATACTCTTGGGGAATATCTTGTAAAGAAAAAAATGTACCCGAAATAAAAAACAGGGGCCTGGTAAATAAGCTTTGAATTTTACTTAACTCAGGCACATACAACGAGAGAATACCTAACAAAAGCCCAATCATAAAAGCCAATACCCATAATAGGACAAACAGGCTAACGAGTAAAAGTGGGTTATCAATAATGATTTCAATACGCATAAAATACATAAAAACATATATGCCAAGCAGTACAAATACTTTTACCAGAAACCCGAATAGGGATGCAGCAAGGACGGCACTGAGCGGTTGAACCTGCCTAAAGGCGAATAATGCTTTATTTTTTTTTATCGCACTTGAACCAGATTGCAAGGTTTCCAAAAACATTTGTACTAGCATTAACCCATAAGCCATAAATACAAACGTTGGTATTGTATGTGTATCTCCTCCATCAACTCGGCCGCGAATAAAAGAAAGCACTAGTATAAATGCGATAGGGCTGAGTACTGACCAACTTATACCTAGTTTGTCATTAAAACTTGTTTTAATTTCTCGTGTAAAAAGGGCAAAAATCACATCTCGCCAAATTTCCCATTTATTACGCTTGAGTACCGTTGTCATAATTTAAATTCGTGTCACACAGACACGTTATTTAACAGCATTGGCGGCAATCGCGATTTGATAGACAATTTGGGTTATGTCTTTAACCGCTTGCAGTAACTTAGTATCAATTTTCGGTAAGACGAGAATTTGGTCACCTGCTTGCAAGGTTCGTTTATTTTCATCTGTTAACCAAGCATTTTGTGAGTCCAGGAAGGAAGTGAGTCCATTGGCATGCACAATCGCGATACGTTCGTCATTTGCTCTTTCACTAAAGCCGCCCGCCCAAGCGACATAATCACTGATGGTTGCATTGGGGTTGTACACAATCGCCTGAGGCATAAGAACTTCGCCTGCGACCTGGATTAGGTCAGTATGAGGGGGAATAACTATTTCATCACCCTGCTCTAGTCTGATATTGGCGACCTTACCGTTTTCCGAAACAATAACTTTGCCCAGTGGTTCTATTAGTCTTGCTCTTGCCACAAACTGAGTGACCAACTCGGCTTCCTGGGCGCGAATACGGGCTTCCCCATCGGATGATGCGGGGGCGGTGAATATACTTCTTTCCAA
>JBLHOI010000076.1:0-7868 GCA_047621375.1 Glaciecola sp. | reverse complement strand
CCTCCAGCAGAGATTGGGGCAGATATTGTCGTTGGTAATTCACAGCGCTTTGGTGTGCCCATGGGCTTTGGCGGACCCCATGCGGGGTTTTTTGCCACCACTAAAAAATATCAGCGTTCAATGCCAGGTCGCCTAGTGGGTCAATCGATTGATGCTAGCGGCCAACCGGCCTATCGTTTAACTCTGCAGACTCGCGAGCAACATATACGACGTGAAAAAGCCACTTCAAATATTTGTACGGCACAGGCACTGCTCGCAATGATGGCAACATTTTATGCCTGCTATCACGGCCCTGTTGGTCTGAAAACTATTGCTTCAGGCGTACACCGACTAACAACCTTACTAGCCGCAACACTTAGCAAAAATAACGTCTCAATATTGAATGAATCATATTTTGATACGCTGCATATCGCTTGTGAAAATGTAGCCAGCATTGTCCAAAAAGCCGAGCAAGACGAATATAATATCAATGCTCAACCGACAAGTATTATCATATCGTTGGATGAGACGAGCTCATTAGAAGACGTCAAAACTATTCTCTCTTGGTTTGACATCGATGTTGAAGTCAGTGAACTAGATCAACTCAGCGATTCATCGACAGCTGATACCAACCTACAACAAGGATTTTTACGCACTGATAATTATTTAAGCCAAGCCGCTTTCAATAGTTACCACAGTGAGACAGAAATGATGCGCTATCTGCGTCGCTTGTCCGACAAAGACATTGCTCTCGACCGCTCGATGATTCCTCTGGGGTCGTGCACGATGAAGCTCAACGCCGCCAGTGAGATGACACCGGTTACCTGGCCCGAGTTTGCCAACATTCATCCCTTCGCGCCTGCGTCCCAAACTCATGGTTATCAAATCATGATCAAACAGCTCGAAGAAATGTTGTGTGCAGCTACAGGGTACGATGTGATGTCGCTGCAACCAAATGCTGGCTCGCAAGGTGAATACGCAGGTCTATTAGCCATTAAGGCTTACCATGAGGCACGCGGTGATTTTGATCGTGATATCTGTCTAATTCCAAGCTCTGCTCACGGCACTAACCCCGCCAGCGCACAAATGGCTAATATGAAAGTTGTGGTGGTTAAGTGTAGCGATGCCGGCGATGTCGACCTTATTGACCTAAAAGAAAAGATTGCTACCTATCCTAATAAAATTGCAGCAATTATGATTACCTATCCGTCGACGCACGGCGTTTTTGAAGATGATGTGACCGATGTGTGTGAATTAATTCACGAGGCCGGCGGTCAAGTTTATATCGATGGTGCCAATCTAAATGCGCTTGTCGGTGTTGCTCAGCCTGGTAAGTTTGGCGGTGACGTATCACATCTAAATTTGCACAAAACTTTTTGTATACCACACGGTGGTGGCGGACCAGGCGTTGGCCCTATCGGTGTAGGTAAGCATCTAGAAGCGTTTTTGCCTAAAGACGATATCAATATAAATCGACAAGGTGCCGTGGTTAGCTCTGCACCCTTTGGCAGCGCCTCTATACTCCCTATATCGTGGATGTATATGCGCATGATGGGCGCTTATGGGCTGCGTCGTGCCACACAAGTAGCTATTTTAAATGCTAACTATATTGCTAAAGAATTGAGCGACAAGTACCCTATTTTATTTACGGGTAACGATGGACTGATTGCTCATGAATGTATTATTGATACAAGACCCTTTAAAGAGTTTGGGGTCAGTGTCGATGATATTGCTAAGCGCTTAATTGATTTTGGATTTCATGCACCCACCATGAGCTTTCCTGTTGTTGGAACTCTTATGATTGAACCCACCGAGAGCGAGAGCTTAAATGAGCTAAAACGTTTTTGCAGGGCGATGAGTATTATTTATGATGAATGCATGCAAATTAAAAATGGGGAGTTTCCTCAAGACAACAACCCATTAAGCAATGCGCCGCATAGTGCAGAATTCTTATTGAAAGGCGATAGCGAAATAAACTATTCGCGTGAACAAGCGGTCTACCCCGATAAACTTATCGATAAAAGCTTTAAATATTGGCCACCTGTTGGTCGAATCAACAACGTTTATGGGGATAAAAATTTATTGTGCTCGTGCCCAAGCATGTCTGATTTCGAATGATATTTTAACGCCTATTAGTCAATAAAAGGCTGTTTGAATAGTTAACAATAGGTTGCTATTCAAGCGGTTTTTTTATTGATCATTTTTTACGATCTATTATCTCAACCGCTTAACTTAATAATGTTGGCGTAAATATTGCGAGGCTAGTATTACAAGACAATGTTGTGGGAATAGAAGTGCCGGATATTATTGTCGCGTAGCTTGCAGCTTAGATTAGTTCAGCTTCTTTACAATACATTTTAAAGTATGTCGCTATGAGCAACAGCCTTTCACTACATATTTTATATATCGGTGCCATCATAAATGCACAGATTCACACAATAGCCATGGCGTAAATCAGTAGAGCGCACGCCGGGGCACATAAAAAATTAATGCCACCGTTATTGTCTTGCCCACTTACTCTAGCACTTCAAGTTTTCTCTTTTCAAAAGTAGCTAGCTACTCTCAGTTTTCACCTGCCATAATTCATGCCCACTCAAAGAGTATTTTCTTTCAAATGCGGTTATTGGCACTGCGGGCTCAAACCGACTAAGGGTTGCGGCTTGACCCGCAATGCTTAAGGCCTCGTGAAATTCTTGAGCATATATTTTCCAGTTCGTTCTCAGCTCAGTAGCGTCACTGATTACCAGCAAGCTCGGCAATCTAGGGTGACCCTGCCAACGCCTCTGAAAGTGTTCGGTCTTAGGCCAAGGATTCGGATAGAGTAAAAAATGTTTTTCAAATCTAATCTGAGCTTTTTCGGCAAGGCGCCAAAAGTCCGTGCAGTCACAGCGTAATAGCAAACCATTATCTGCGAGTTTTTTATTATCGACATTCAACAATCGCTTGGCTGATTGATCTAGACCTACCACTAAATATTGAGGATGCTGGTCAGCAAGAAAACGTGTACTTTCACCGGTGCCACAAGCGCTATCTAATATTATTTTAGGCCTACCCAACTCAAGCCAACGCAAATAAAAACTATCAAAGGCTATTTGGCTATAGGCTGCTATGGGCTTTTTAAATTCTGTATTTAAGTGTTTAGTGACGATGCTTTTTAGATTTTTATGGGTATCAGCTTGTGGGGATGCAATAGTTTTTGCGGGAGTAAAGCTCATAATAGATTTTCAACAACGAAGAGACAACACACTCTAGCAACTTCGAGGCGACTAGAGTGGGCAATAAAAAATGCAGCGTTAGTGATCGAGAATTTGACTTAAGAATAATTGTAAGCGATCCGTCTGTGGATTGTTAAACAACTCTTCAGGTACGTTCTCTTCTACAATTTCACCGGCATCCATAAAAATAACGCGATCCGCAACTTTTTTAGCAAAGCCCATTTCATGAGTTACACACAACATTGTCATGCCTTCCCCCGCTAACTCAACCATTACATCTAGTACTTCTTTAATCATTTCAGGATCAAGTGCCGAGGTTGGCTCATCAAACAACATAATTTCTGGCGACATACAAAGCGAGCGCGCAATAGCAACACGCTGCTGCTGGCCACCCGATAACTGACCTGGGAATTTATCGGCTTGCTCAGGAATCTTGACACGTTCAAGATATTTCCTAGCAATGTCTTCAGCCTCGGCTTTTGGCTTTTTCTGTACCCAAATTGGCCCCAGTGTTAAGTTTTCTAGAATAGTCAGGTGAGGAAAAAGATTAAAGTGCTGAAATACCATACCTACTTCACGACGAATAGCTTCGATGTTTTTAACATCTTCAACCATTTCTACGCCGTTCACGACCAACGAGCCGCGTTGAAATTCTTCCAAGCGGTTGATGCAGCGGATCATTGTTGATTTACCAGAACCTGAAGGCCCACAAATTACAATTTTTTCGCCTTTCTTAACCGTTAGATTGATATTTTTAAGTACATGAAAGTTACCGTACCATTTATTAAGATCTTTAATAACAATCATGTCGTCAGCATTTTCTGCTACTTTAGTTTCTGTACTCATAATAAACCTTCAATCTTTTAAATAATTTGAATTAGTTTTTTAATAAATCGTTATGCATCAGTTTCTGTGGCTGGTATCTAATTTCTTTTCGATGTTCTTTGACAGTAACGACATGCTAAAGCAGGAAACCCAAAATATAAAACCCACAAATACATAGCCTTCGACGGCATGACCACCTAACCAGTTTGAATTGGCAAGAGCTGTGAGCAATAATTGCAGCACTTCAGGGATACCAATAATTAGTAGGAACACAGTGTTTTTAAACAACATAACAAATGTTGCCAAAATATTTGGCATAGATACTTTGATCACCTGGGGCAAAATAACTAATAGCGTTTTTTGCCAAAAGTTAAGACCAATAGAATCTGCCGCCTCGTATTGTCCCGATGGAACAGCTTGAAAACCACCGCGAAAGACTTCGGCCATATAACCTGACATAAAAAAGATTAACACAATCCAAACGCGCACTAACTTATCAATATTGGTGCCCTCGGCAAAAAATAGCGGCAACATTACCGAGCCCATAAAGAACAACGCTAACACCGGTACTCCACGGAAGAATTCAATAAAAACAACACAGATGGAGCGCGCCAATGGCATATCTGAACGTCTGCCTAAAGCCCATAAGAAGCTGAAAGGAAACGCAACGATAATTGCTGCCGCAGCCATTAATATATTGAGTGAAAAACCGCCCCAAAGATCAGTACTGACAGGCTCCAAGCCAACAAAGCTACCATTAAGAAGTACTATGCACGCAAAAGGCAGTACTAAAAATAATGGAATACTTATTTTTAATCGATTACTAGGAGGTAAAGTAAAAGATGAGACAATTACTGCAAACAAGGCAACCAAGGATAAATTTACTCGCCATATCTGATCGGTAGGATAGCTACCGTAAAAAAATTGTTGAGACCATGAACGCACAAACACCCAACAAGCCCCATCGCTGACACATGCTTCTTGGCTAGTTCCGCTCCAATCTGCAGAAATAAACATCCAATCAATAATATCCGGGATGACGCTAAACAAACCCAATGCAATAAGCACCGTGACTACTGAATTTGTAATCGAAGAGAACAAACTTCCTCGCAACCAAGCAACAAGGCCAACAGATGAGGTGGGTGCGGGTTGATCAGGTGCCGGCTTGAATTCAGTTGGATCACTTTTAAATATATTTGCCATAATTAACGCCCCACTAATTCAATGTTGCTATTAAAACGATTCATGATGAATGAAATCACCATATTTACTGCAAAGTACACAACAATCGCCATAAAAATTGTCTCAATTGCCTGACCTGTTTGGTTCAAGGCGGTTCCTATAAATACATTGAATAAATCGGGATAAGCAATAGCTGCTGCCAGGGTCGAATTCTTCACCAAACTTTGATATTCCGAATTTAGTAAGGGCACAATAACTCGCATTGCCTGCGGCACAACAATTAGCGACATAATTCTCTTTTCTCTTAAGCCAATGCTTCTTGCGGCCTCTGTCTGGCCATGGGGTACGGCTTGAATTCCTGCGCGTACGGCCTCGGCAATAAATGCACCGGTATATACAGATAGAGCAATAGTCAACGCCATTAGCTCAGGAATCACCGCTATACCGCCACTAAATCCAAAACCTTTGAATACGGGTAAATCAATAGAAAAGGGGAAGCCCATAACAAGCGCCGCGATGAAAGGTATACCTACTAGCAATGCAACGCTGGCATTAAAGACCGGAAACTGCTGCCCTGTAGTATCTTGACGTTTTTTTGCCCAAGAGCGCAAAACAAAAATGCAAGCAATTGCTAGAGCCACGGCGATATAAACTAATATTGATCCGCCCTGACCTGTAAAACCTGGGATAAATAAACCGCGTACATTTAAAAACACGGCCTTACCAATACTCAAGCTATCACGCGGACCCGGCAAGGTCGCCAATACTGCTGAATACCAGAAGAAAATTTGCAATAGTAATGGAATATTGCGGAATGTTTCAACATAAAAAACTGAGACTTTTTTAATTAACCAATTCTTAGAAAAGTACATAATCCCAATAATGAAGCCTAAAATAGTCGCTAGAATAATTCCTAGAAAGGACACCAAAATAGTATTAAGAAAACCCACTATAAAAACGCGCATATACGTGTCGGTAGATTCAAAGGGAATCAATGTCATCAATACATCGTAACCTGCCGCATTACTCAAAAAGCCGAAGCCACTTTTAATACCCAAAGACTCTAAGTTAGCCAAAGTATTGCTGACGATTGCATAAAAGAAATAACCTACGCCAAAAATTAATAACGCCTGGTAAATAATTGCGCGATATTTTGGATTATTATAAAAGGCGTGTGAACCGGAATCAGTCTGACGTGAGGCTGCTTTAATTTGTTCTGTTGTTTTTTGTTTAAACATAAAGCGTGCTTCTAAGAGGGATGAGC
The DNA here is from genome assembly GCA_047621375.1 of Glaciecola sp. Taxonomy (GTDB): domain Bacteria; phylum Pseudomonadota; class Gammaproteobacteria; order Enterobacterales; family Alteromonadaceae; genus Glaciecola. The sequence continues at coordinate 1,403 of JBLHOI010000076.1, read as the reverse complement.
GTCGAAACTCAAAGTTAAATACAAATAAAAATTTATTGAAAAATAAAAAAGGGACACTTATGCGTCCCTTTAATTATCTAGTTTAAAATTAACGCATTGCTGGCGAGTACAAGATACCGCCATCACTCCATAATGCGTTTAAGCCACGCGATATTTTCAGTGGTGAATCTTTACCAACATTACGCTCGAAAGACTCTGAGTAGTTACCCACCTGCTTAATCACTTGGTACGCCCAATCTGCATTCAGACCAAGATTTGCACCTAACTCACCTTCACTACCAAGCAGGCGTTTGTTTTGCGGCTTGCCGTTAGCTTTCATGTCGTCAACATTGGCAGAAGTAACACCTTGCTCTTCACCTTCGATCATTGCATTAAGAGACCATTTAACAATGTTAAACCACTGGTCATCGCCTTGAGCAACAACTGGGCCTAATGGCTCTTTAGAAATAACTTCTGGAAGCACAATTGCGCTTGATGGATCGGCCAAACCAATGCGTAATGCATATAGTTGAGATTGGTCAGAAGTTAAAAAGTCACAACGACCAGATTCAAAACCAGCACGTGTTTGATCAGAAGAGTCAAAAGTTACTGCTTTATAGCTGATGTTTTGCACGCGAAAATAATCAGCAATTGCAAGTTCTGTTGAAGTACCAGCCTGAATACAAGCATTAGCACCATCTAGTTCTGTAGCAGACTTAACGCCTAATTTTTTATTAACCATAAAGCCCGTACCATCATAATAGACAACACCAGCAAAGTTTAGACCCAAAGAGGTATCACGTGTATGAGTCCAAGTTGTGTTGCGTGACAACATATCGATCTCACCTGACTGCAGGGCAGTAAAACGCTCTTTAGCCGTTAATGGTTTGAAGCTAACTTTGTTTGCGTCACCTAAAACAGCAGCAGCAACAGCACGACAAACGTCAACATCTAGTCCGCTCCAGTTACCCTTTTCATCTTTCTGAGAAAAACCAGCTAGACCGGTACTTACGCCACAAGACAATTCACCGCGCTCTTTTACATCTTCAAGAGTGCCGGCTTGAACACCCATTGCTAAGCCAAGCGTTAATCCGCCAGCCATTAGTGATGAAAATTTAATCATTAGATTCTCCAATTGTGTATGTTTTTTATACTAAATTAACAGTAGTCAATATAATCAATAACTCGCTTTGGTACCTTTAATTAATCCAAACACTAGTGTGAATTTAAAAATTTAAAGCAATTTCAGTTTTGTTATCTATTTTCTACGTCCTTGGCTTTCTTCCTTTCATCCTACCTACCTGCTTACCTGCTTACTACAACTACTAATATCTGATTTTATTTTTATCATTTGGTATTACCGTAGTGCAATTAGATAACCATCTGAGGTTAATCATAATGCCATCAATCTGTGATTAACAGCT
>JBLHOI010000075.1:0-7876 GCA_047621375.1 Glaciecola sp. | reverse complement strand
ATAGGGCCACCGCAGACAGCATAATGGTGTACGTATTTAAAAATAAAACAAGGCCAAAAGCGACCATGACGAGCAGGCTAAAAAGTTGCAGTGCTTCCTTCGGTTGTACTTCGCCAGAAACAATCGGCCTTGCTTGCGTTCGTTCTACCCCTCCATCAATTTTACGATCGGCATAGTCGTTAATAATGCAACCAGCAGAGCGCATAAGAAAGACCCCAAGAACGAAAATGACGGTAATATGCCATGGTGGTAATCCATTCGCCGCCCAAAGCAAGCCCCACACTGTAGGCCATAATAACAGGTAAGTACCAATGGGTTTATCAGCGCGCATTAAGCGCCAATAAGCATCCTTATTTTGCCAGCGTAACCGCATTATTTCGCACTCATATTGATTGTATTGTCTTGTGGGGAACCACTGATATAACTTGGACAGTCGGGTAAGAAAACCTCTGCGACAAGCAAATTCCAATCTTCAATTTTGAATGCGGAGCGCCTTCCCCACAGTTGATTACTCGCATTGGTTGACGATGGCGGAGAAATATTAATTCCCGCTATTGGATTGCTATCTAATTGAGTAATGACAAATTCACTGCGGACAAACTTGTTGTCATTAAAGATACGCTGACCAAGAGGCTGATTACCTAAAGTAACCCACGTTGTTTTACATAAGTGTTCTGGCAACACACTGCGAGCAAAAACCCATGGTTTGCCATCCCCAAATAGGATAACTTCTCTTATTTGCCATTGATGCTTATGGTAATCTGGCAATGCTGCTTGCTCGCTGGGATCTGCATCAATAGTGGCTTGCCCTAATACTTTCACTTCAAATTTATTAGTAAGCGCTTGCAAGCGCTCTGTAAGAGAACCCGTATGAAGCAGCCAGTCCGCTAACTGCTTACTGGGAATGTCGTATTGCGCCGCGTTCTTCCAAACTGCGTGAATACCAAATGGAAATTGATTTATTTGCGACAAGTGATTTAGAAAATTGAGTTTAATCCGATATAGTAAGTCTAACACAGCAAAGTTTATATCGGCATCCGTATTGTATTTTTCCAGAGGCACTAACATGATCATTTGGCATAACCTATATGAAACACACAAAGTGCCGCATAAACCGCACAAATCTGCTTATTCAATGTTAAAAAGCATGTTACTTGTCAGTTTAGCGACTTGGCTACTAGCCATACCGATACCAGGGCATGGGCAGCAACCAAATTATGCCTATGTTGGCTTAGAGCCTGATATTGTCACCAACTACGCCGGCGACAACTCAAAGAAACTTGGTTACGTGCGAGTTGCGATTGAAATGATGGTCGCTGATCCGTCGAAAATTATGGATTTGGAACATCATATGCCGCTGTTAAGAGCGACCGCTATTGAGATTTTCGGAGCACAACCTGAAGAAAAAATACGCTCGCTAACCGGACGCGAATACATACGTCAACAACTGTTACAAAAATTCAAAGCTGTTATGAAACGTGAAACTGGCGAAAATGTCATTGAAAACATCATTTTCACAAAATATTTACGCCAAGGCGGCTAATTTTTAGGGCTGCGTTTACCGGCTAATTGATGGGTTGCCAGTGCCATTAAGCACCCTGATATTAAGCCGAACAAATGTGCTTCATTCGCCATGTTAACCCACAATAAATCAAAGTAACCAAGTGCCAACCAACCTAATAAGAAATAGACTAGGTTATTCGGTAAGCCAAGCCCCCACTTTGGACGCAGCAACCCTATCCACCATACATAGCCAAACAGTGCGTAAACGACTCCAGAAAGCCCACCAAAATTAGGACCTGATACCAGAAGTTGTGCAACGTTGGAGCTAATTGCGGCAATCGCAAATATAACAGCGAGCGATATGCTACCGAATGTTCGTTCTAGTTGTGAGCCTAAAACCCACCACCAAATTAGGTTAAAAATGATATGAATGACACTAAAATGAAGAAAAGCAGGGGTAAACAAACGCCACCACTGTTGAGTTTGTAAGAGTTCATCCACGCTGCGAATTTTCAGCGCTTCAGAAAGGACATTAAAGGCTCCCAGATAACTTAGTAAAAAAACACCAAGACAGATAACCAGTACCAATGACATAAATGGCGTGGATTTCAAATCTTGTAGCCAAGCAGGTAAGCCAGCATTTCTGGCAGCTGCACGTTTGGGAGATTCTTTTGACTCAGCAAATGACGACCCTACTTCCCACGCTGCTTGCTGATATTTAGCTTGGTTTGGATTGGTCACAAAATCTTCTGCTATTTTTACTGCTTTTTGCACATCATTCGGATCAAGAACAACAATTTGATAATGCAGTTTCTCAATTGAGTCGCTCTGCTCATCGATCTCATCCCGACTAAACGTTGCCGTTGCAGTATCAGGTTCAGATGCAGCCGACTTTCCTTTAACAATACGCACATTGATATTGGAACTAGTGAGGAAATCGGCAAGTAAACGAGCAGGCTTTTTATCGGCAAAAGCTAATATTGGCGTGCCTTGTTTACCTAAATCATTCACGAATCAATACCATGGACATCGCTGGACTCTGCGCTTGACTGAGAAGGAAACAGGGTTCTCCAAACTTCGAATCCACCATCCATGCTATACACATTTTCAAAGCCTTGGTGCAATATATATTGAGCGGCTTGTTGACTGCTGTGTCCATGATAACAAACCACAATAACTGGCGTGTCAAAGTCATTTTCATCCATAAACCGCTGAATACTGCCATTGGTCAAATGGAATGCGCCGGGAATATGAGCTTGCTCAAACGATTGATCATCACGAATATCAACGACTTTCGCAGTCGCTGTATCGAGCAACACTTTAGTATCTTGTACTGAAATATGTTTAAACTGTGCCATCAAACTATCCTTGCCAGTTAAGTAGGACTTTACCGCTCTGCCCTGAACCCATCACTTCGAAACCTTTGGCAAAGTCATCAATACTAAATTGATGGGTAATCATCGGGCTCAAGTCCAAGCCACTTTGCAGCAAGCTTACCATTTTGTACCAGGTCTCAAACATTTCACGGCCATAAACACCTTTAATGGTTAAGCCTTTAAAAATTACAGTATTCCAATCAACCGCAACGCTCTGAGGCGGAATTCCCAACATCGCGATTTTTCCGCCATGATTCATTTTATCCAGCATATCGCGGAACGCAGAAGGGACACCTGACATTTCCAAACCAATATCGAATCCTTCAGTCATGCCTAATTCATTCATCACATCTTTTAAATTTTCAGAAGCAACGTTTACTACTCGCGTTGCGCCCATTTTTTTCGCTAAGTCTAGTCGATAGTCGTTTACATCAGTGATAACAACGAAGCGAGCTCCTGCATGTTTCGCAACGGCCGCAGCCATAATTCCAATCGGTCCAGCACCCGTGATCAATACATCCTCACCCACTAAATCGAATGACAATGCAGTATGTACCGCGTTTCCAAATGGGTCGAAAATAGCAGCCATATCATCGCTGATATTGGCCGGGATCTTAAACGCGTTAAATGCCGGTATAACGAGATACTCAGCAAAGGCCCCCTGACGATTCACACCAACGCCAGTTGTATTACGACACAAATGCCTGCGACCAGCACGACAATTTCGGCAATGTCCGCAGGTAATGTGGCCTTCACCTGAAACTCGGTCGCCTATGTTGAAACCTGCAACCTCTTGGCCTATTTCAACCACTTCCCCTACATACTCATGACCTACGATCATTGGCACGGGAATAGTTTGCTGAGACCATTCATCCCAATTAAAAATGTGCATGTCGGTGCCACAAATTGCGGTTTTGCGAATTTTAATCATCAAGTCGTTCGGCCCCATTTTAGGCAACGGGTTGTCCGTCAACCAAATACCGGGCTCTCTGTGCAGCTTTGACAATGACTTCATTTGTTTTACTTGTGAACCTTTTAGTGGTGAATTCATCAAATAACTCCTAATTCTTTGCCCACTTCGATAAAAGCATCAACCGCTTTATCAATATGCGCGATGGTATGTGCAGCAGACATTTGGGTGCGAATACGAGCCTTGTCTTTGGGTACAACTGGGAACGAGAAGCCAACCACATAAATACCGCGCATTAGCATTTTTTCTGCCATTTCGCTGGCAAGTTTGGCATCACCTAACATGACGGGAATGATTGCATGATCTTTGCCTGACAACGTAAAACCAGCATCTTCCATGCGCGTTCTAAAGTGCAGTGAATTTCGAGTTAACGCATCACGAAGGCTTTTTCCATCGGCCATTAGGTCAAATACTTTTAATGAAGCCGCTACGATCGGAGGTGCAACTGAATTTGAGAACAGATAAGGTCGAGAGCGTTGGCGTAGCCATTCGACGACTTCTTTCTTACCTGATGTGTAACCACCTGAAGCGCCACCTAATGCTTTACCCAATGTGCCCGTAATAATATCAACTCGGCCCATGACATCACAATACTCATGACTACCGCGACCGTTTTCACCTACGAAGCCAGTTGCGTGACAATCATCGACCATCACCATTGCATCGTATTTATCCGCTAAATCACAAATACCCTTGAGATTAGCAATAACGCCATCCATAGAGAAAACACCGTCAGTAGCAATAAGTTTAAATCTAGCACCATCTGCGGTTGCTTGCTTTAATTGTTCTTCTAGTGCTTGCATATCATTGCTTGCATACCGATAACGCTTTGCTTTGCTCAAACGAACACCGTCAATAATACTTGCATGATTCAATGCATCAGAGATAACCGCATCTTCAGCATCTAGTACCGTTTCGAATAAACCACCGTTAGCATCAAAGCAAGATGGATACAAAATGGTGTCTTGTGTACCCACAAACTCGCTAATTTTCTGCTCTAACTGTTTATGAATATCTTGAGTACCGCAAATAAAGCGAACCGATGCCACACCGAATCCATGTGAATCGAGACCTTGTTTGGCAGCTGCAATCAAATCAGGATGATTCGCGAGTCCTAAATAGTTATTCGCACAAAAATTGATGACGTGTTCGTTATTAGCCACCGTAATATCAGCGCTCTGTTGCGATGTGATAATCCGCTCTTTTTTATACAAACCATCTTTTTTAGCGGCGTCCAATTGAGCTTGAATATGTGAGATGAAACCTTGCGACATTGATTAACCCTCGAATGAGTTAAAGCTAGTGTATCGAGCTTATTGAAGCTCAGTGCTTTATATATGAATTTTCGACCGGTGTATTGTCCAGTATTGTTTACTCAGTGTCCAGTTCACTAAGGGCTTGATCAACTTTTTTCAGCACAGTAAGCACTAATAAATGCGTCATTAAATCTTTACCCTTTGCTCTTGTACCCCAGGGAAGATAAACCCATTCTTTACCTTTTTGACCTTTTATTTGTGTGTCGTACACTGATGCGACGTGATCCTGCGATAAATAGGGTCCTGTGCGCCTAAAATTACTATGCGCATACAAACCAACAACCGGGGTACCCATTGTTGTAGCCATGTGAGCTGGGCCCGTATCGGGCGCTATGACTAATGTTGCATCAGCCAGCACAGCTAACATTTGTTTTAAACTTGTTTTACCGACCAAATTGAGTTTAATGACACTAGGTGTTTGCAGTATTTGAGATGATAGTGCAGCGTCTATGGGGCCAGAACCACCACAAAGTACAATTTTATAGCCTTTTTCTATTAAATATTGGGCCACTGCCACATATCCATGAATGGTCCAGTTTCGTTCAGCCTTTGATGCAGCAGGACTAATTACCACGTATTTACCCAAAGAAGCCGTTTGCTTTTTTGCCCACTCCCAATCAGTTTTGTCGAGCGGCATATCCCATTGCGGGTAATCATCTTGGGGAATACCTAGTTTGTCAGCGAAACCCATGAAGCTATCAAGCACATGTGCATATTTTTTTGCTTCAATGCGTTCATTGGTAAACAACCAGTGCCCTTCTTTACTGCGCTTCCAATCAAAGCCGATGCGCCGTTTTGCCTTTACTACTGTGGACAGCAAGTTAGCACGTAATGCCACCTGCATAACAAACATAGCGTCAAACGTGCGTCCCGCGAGTGCGTGCTTTACTTCTTCTTTGGCTTTTTTACCGGCTTTCTTATCATAGACGATAAATTCAACACCCAACATGCCTTTCAGCAATTGATATTCTATTTTACCGATAATCCAGGTAATTTTAATGTCTGGCCGATGCTGACGAATACGCGTCACCATGGAAACGGCATGACAAACGTCACCGATAGCTGATAAGCGTAAAATGCAAAGTTGAAAAGCTTGGCTCAAATGAATTCCGTTATGCTAACCACATGATTTTTTGATATGTTACAGCATATTATTAGTTTTTGAAGTAAACACCAAGAATATGCCAATGACCGAGACCTTTCCTGTTGGGCTGAATGAGTTTATTTTACTACCCAAACAAAGCAATTGGATACCTCGCTCCGGAGCGCTAAGTGATGATCTTGTAAGCATTCAAAAATGCTTTGAGCCTGACTGGTTGAAAGCTGAAAATTTAATTACAGCGACGGCTTCTGGCCGCGGATTAGTTTACTTCTTTTCTGCGTTGGGAGAAAACTGCGTTTTACGTCATTATTACCGTGGTGGCGTGGTTGCAAAACTGTCTAACGACAAGTTTCTATCTAAATCCCTAGAGCAATCTCGTCCCTTTAAAGAGCTTAACTTGCTGGCTCAGTTACATTCTGCCGGTTTAAACGTACCCAAACCCATAGCAGCAAGACTCAAATACACCAGGTTTACCTATACTGCTGACATCATTACCGCCACCATCCCAAACGCACAGGAGCTGCACGAATACATCTTAAAACAGCCATTGAAACATTCAATATGGGAAAAAGTGGGGGCGACTTTGCGAAAAATGCATGACTTACAGGCCTGCCATTATGACATCAATGTAAAAAATGTATTATTACAAGAAGACGAGGATGGTAAACACAGAAAAACTGTCTATTTGTTAGATTTCGATGGTTGCAAAATTAGCAATGGCGATACTTGGAAAAGTGCAAATTTGGCAAGGTTTAAGCGTTCTTTAGAAAAGCAAAGAGCGAAATATTCAGCCTATTATTATGATGATGATTGTTGGGAGTCGATTAAACGAGGTTATGGTTTTTTATAAACACGCTTCTTAAACGTTTTTAATAATCGCTCTTAGACCGATAAATTAACCGTTAATCAAATGCGTACGTCACATTAAAATAAAGCACACCATCAACCTCGTTATCTCTAGTCACAAACTGACGTGATTCTATACTGCCACCCACCTTTAATAACCAGTCTTTGAATGGGCGTTGATAAAACCCACTCAGCTGCAATAAGTCCTCAGTAACATCACCTGTGAGTACTGGCGAAGGTTTTGTTCCATCTGGATTAAGCTCTGCTTTACGTATGATAATCTCAGCAATTGCACCGCCATCCAACCGCAGGTTAGCGCCCACTGTTATTTGTTTAGCGTCACTGTCAAAGGTACTACCGATGACTCTGCCTCTAAAGCGGTAACCATTGCTATATATACCATTTTCATAATAGCAGTTTGTAGCTGTACTACCATTTCCCCCGCATGAAACATTGGTATCACTGGTTTCGACGTGCACTTTAGCATTTCCAAAATAAGTGGAAACACCAAATAAACTCGCTTGATCCGTAATATTGAGAGTACCAGCTGCGTCTTCACCAATGCGCTGGGCATAAACTGAAACAGGACGATCAAAAATGGTAAAGCTATATTTTATGTCAAACCCGGCAAGATGATTACCTTGTTTGGTTAAGTCTTCATCACCACAGAAATCTCGATTTCCAGTACAAACCGCTTTAAGTGTAATCACATCAATAAAATCACCAAAACCACTAGGTTGGCCTTGCCCACCCCACATCGCCG
>JBLHOI010000074.1:0-7966 GCA_047621375.1 Glaciecola sp. | reverse complement strand
GTGCTCGGACCTAGAAAACCGCTTCATCTTAACCCAGCCCTTTTCGGCCAGTGATTTAAGGCAGTAATTGACCTTACCCAGGCTCAAGCCTGACTTACTTGCAATTTCACGTTGTGAGATCTCCGGGTTACGTTCAATTAGCCTCAAGAGCTTAAAGTCATCTTCATTTTGCATAACAAGTAAGAACTTTACCGCCTGTTGTGTAATGCTAGGAACAGAGCAATGTGGATAGCAAGAATGTTCAAAGGAGCTCAAGTGTTGCCATTGCCGATCGACTGTATCATTCACTGGCGATGACACTGTATTTTTGAGTTCATGCTTATAAAAATTCACATCTTGAACAAATAGCTCACTTTCTTTACCAATCAGATTTAAAATTGACAATTCACTCATTCAGTTAAACTCATGATTTGTTGGTACGTACCTACCCTTTTAATTTCGCCATTACCTAACTCGACAATCTGTGTACAATTTTTAAGGGTTGTATGACGATGGGCAATAGTGAGAATAGTAAGGTCCTCACTGAGACTTTCAATGGCTTGCATAACCGCTTTCTCAGTATCATTATCTAGCGCACTTGTAGCCTCATCGAAAATGATGACATCAGCCTGCTTATAAAGGGCACGCGCGATACCAATACGCTGGCGCTGGCCACCAGAGAGGCTAATGCCGCGCTCACCAACAAAGGTTTGGTATTGCTTAGGCCAGCTGTCAATGCTTTCAGCAATTTGCGCTTGCTGAGCGGCTAGCCTGACAAGCTCATAATCTATCTGATCTTTGGGCACACCAAAGGCAATATTTTCTTCAATAGTACTGTCGGCTAAAAAAATAGCTTGAGGCACATGGGCAATATGAGCCTGCCAGCCACGATGGTTATCTGACGTAATAGTTTGACCATCAATTTCCAAGCCACCATCCGTAGTCTGTAACAAACCCATTATAATATCCAACAAGGTGCTTTTACCACTCCCTGAAGTGCCAATAAACCCTACATGACTGCCTTTACTTATCGTAAGGTTAAGCTGCTTGAGTACATAAGGTGTTTGGACGCTATAGCGAAAACTGAGCCGGTTAAGCGTTATGTTGTGCTTGAATGGCAACGGCGGTGCCATAGGTTGTCCGGCATACTCTGGCAAGGGCTGATCTAACAGCTCGAGCGTGTCACTTAATGAAGCATGTCCACCATTTATTTCGGTCCATGCGCTATAAGCTTGTTGCAACACCGGCAGTAATCGCTGCGCACCAAGTGCTAAAGCCCCCAATATGGGAATGACCTTGTCGATGCCATCGGCCTGCTGAGCTAACGAATATGCTAGCATGGCTATTAGAACCATGCATAGCGCCTCCATACCATAGCGCGGGCTAGAAATTATAAACAAATTATTCCCTTGTGCACGACGCAGCGGGAGGTCGGCATTACGATAGATTTGGCAGTATGCGGTTTGACTGCCGTCGATTAGCACATCACGAATGCCGCCCAGCCCTTCTTGCAAAGACTTTATAACTTGATCAGATTCACGAGCTATACACTTGCTATTCGCCAACAGTTGCTTACGTACCAAGCGAATAATAACCACATAGATAAGGCCGAAACCGCCAAATGCCACCAATGCGATCACAGGCTGCACCGCCAGCAGAGCAACGAGAATGGCGATGAGCAAAATGCTAGAGCTAATGAGCGTTAAAGTTGGCTGAATGACGCTATTAATAACACCATTAGTTTTTCCTGAGATACCATTAATCACTTCACTACTGTTGCGGGCACAATGTACAGCGTATGCCTGATAAAGTGTGCGGCGATAGACACTTATACTAAGGTCAGCACCCGCTGCAAAAGACAGCCTAGTGCTCGCCCAAAGCAGGAGTAAACGCATAGCACCGGCGACTAGGACGACCGTACCAAAGATGAGAGTAAACGGCAATAAGAGCTGATTAGGCTCGGTTAGTTTTAGCGCCTGAATCAATGGTTGCGCAACAGGCATTTCAAATATACGTTCAGGGGCGGTCATTACACCAAGAAACGGCAAAACTGCGCCAATACTAAGAATTTCAGAAAAAGAAGCGATTAGCATTAAAATCAGCAAAAGCCCAAACTGCACACGACGTCGCCGACTGATGTGATGCCAAAGGCGTTTAAATAGTTTTGTTATCGATTGCTGCATATTATGATTTTTCTCGAAATTTCAAATTTTTAGCCATTTTAATTAGTTTATTAACCTTACCTACGCACCGATTAAGCCAGCATTAGACTTCTGACTACTTTGATATGCCTTAGTGGTTTTGAGTTGGTTTATTTTTGCTAGCACTGGGTAAATTTCTTATCAATCAATCGTTGCCAAATATATCACGCGTGTAGACTTTCGCCTCTACATCGTTGATATCCTTTGCTAATCGGTTGGCCACAATCACGTCAGATAGCTGCTTAAATTCATTTAGATCGCTTATCACTTTGGAACGAAAAAATTCTTTACCTTCTAATTCGGGCTCGTAAATAATCACTTCTATGCCTTTTGCTTTAATGCGCTTCATAATACCCTGTGTCGCAGAAGAGCGAAAATTGTCTGAACCGCTTTTCATTACTAGGCGGTAAATGCCAACTATTTTTGGGTTACGTTTAACAATGGCGTCTGCAATAAAGTCTTTGCGTGTGGTGTTGGCATCAACAATTGCACCTATGATGTTGTTTGGCACGTCTTGATAATTAGCTTTAAGTTGTTTGGTATCTTTAGGCAGGCAATAACCACCATAACCAAACGAAGGGTTATTGTAATGGTCACCAATGCGTGGATCTAAACTTACGCCTTGGATAATCTCTTTGGTATCTAGGTCGTGCGTAGCTGCGTAGGTATCAAGCTCGTTAAAAAAAGCTACGCGCATGGCTAGGTAAGTATTAGCGAATAACTTTACCGCTTCAGCCTCTGTGCTATCGGTAAACAGTACTTCAATATTTTGCTTAACTGCGCCCTGCTGTAGTAAATTTGCAAATATTTCAGCGCGCGCTGAGCGCTCACCAATCACAATGCGGGATGGGTGCAGATTATCGTAAAGCGCTTTGCCTTCACGCAAAAATTCTGGTGAAAATATGATGTTATTGCAGTTAAATTGCGCGCGTATTTTATTGGTGTAACCCACTGGCACGGTTGATTTAATGACCATTACTGCTTGTGAATTAATGGCGATTACATCTTGAATAACAGACTCAATTGAACGCGTATTAAAGTAGTTGGTTTCAGCATCATAGTCAGTTGGGGTGGCAATAATCACGTAATCCGCACCTTCATAAGCTTCTTGCTTATTAAGCGTGGCGCGAAGATTAAGTGCTTTATGGCTTAGATAATCCTCAATTTCAGCATCTTCAATTGGTGATTGCTTACGATTGAGCATTTCCACTTTTTCAGCAATAATATCTAAAGCGACAACTTCGTTATGCTGAGCTAGTAGCACTGCATTTGAGAGCCCTACATAACCAGTACCGGCGATTGCTATTTTCATACTAAGCTTTGTTTCAAATTAATCATTGAAATTTTTAAAATCTTGATAAGCGCTAGTTAGCCCATCTTTTAGCTGCATTTTCTCGCCCCAGCCTAATTGATTTAAGCGAGCAGAATCCATCAACTTACGCATGGTGCCGTCTGGCTTGGTGCTGTCTAATACAATTTCACCTTCAAAACCCACCACTTCTTTGATTAGATTAGCGAGTTCTGCAATGGTTAAATCATTGCCGCTACCTAGGTTAAGTAAAGGCGGTAAGCCATCATTGCGATCTGCGGCTAATAGCGGTTTGAATTGTTCATCGTTTAAATTCATCACAAATACACAAGCTTCTGCCATGTCGTCGCTGTATAAAAACTCACGTTTAGGTGTGCCTGTGCCCCAAATGGTGACGGTATCTTGATTGCTTACTTTAGCTTCATGAAACTTACGAATCATGGCCGGAATCACATGGCTGTTTTCTGGGTGATAGTTATCTCCTGGACCATATAGATTAGTCGGCATCATGGCTAGAAATTGTGTACCGTATTGGCGGTTATAGCTCCAGCACATTTCTATACCAGCAATCTTCGCTAAGGCATAAGGTCGGTTAGTAGGCTCTAATGGGCCTGTGAGTAAATATTCTTCTTTAATCGGCTGAGGACAATCTTTCGGGTAAATACAACTTGACCCTAAAAACAGCAGTCGCTTTACACCATGAACATAAGACTGGTGAATCACATTGGTTTGAATGGCCAAATTTTCATGAATAAACTCTGCTGGGTAGGTGTTATTGGCATGAATTCCTCCTACTTTAGCTGCAGCTAGAAAAACATACTCAGGTTTCTCCGCATTAAAAAAGGCTTCAACTGTTAGCTGGTTGGTTAAATCCAACTCATCATGCGTCCTTGTCACCAAGTTTTCATAACCTTGTGTTTTTAACTGGCGCACCAAGGCCGAGCCTACTAACCCTCTATGTCCTGCTATGTAAATTTTTGCGTTTTTGTTCATGTTTATTCGTGATAATCCATCGTTTGAAAGCCATGTTCTTTAACTAGTTCATCACGTTGCGCAGATTTGTAATCTTCACGCACCATTTCTGCCACTAGCTCGTGGAAGGTGATTTTTGGCGTCCAGCCTAGCTTCTCTTTGGCTTTAGTTGGGTCACCGAGTAATGTTTTTACTTCAGTTGGCCTAAAGTACTTTTCATCGACTTGGACAATGCACTTACCATTTAAGTAGCCTTTTTCATCGACACCTTCACCCTGCCAGATAATATCCATTTCCAATTCTTTAGCTGCTGAATTGACAAAATCACGCACGCTATACTGCACGCCTGTGGCAATCACAAAGTCTTCCGGCTCTTCTTGCTGAAGCATCATCCATTGCATCTCTACGTAATCTTTTGCATGTCCCCAGTCGCGTGACGCGTCTAAATTGCCTAGATAAAGTGTTTCTTGCAACTCTAGTTTAATGCGAGCTAATGCACGTGTAATCTTCCGAGTAACAAATGTTTCACCTCGCAACGGGCTTTCATGGTTAAACAAGATGCCATTGCAGGCATAAATACCATAGGCTTCGCGGTAGTTCACTGTAATCCAGTAGGCGTACATTTTGGCAACGGCATAGGGACTACGTGGGTAGAATGGTGTTGTTTCTGTTTGTGGTGTCTCATGTACTAAACCATATAACTCAGAGGTAGAAGCTTGATAGAACTTTGTTTTCTTTTCTAAGCCTAAAATCCTAATCGCCTCAAGAAGTCGTAATGCACCCAACCCATCTACGTCGGCTGTGTACTCCGGCGACTCAAAGCTAACAGCTACATGACTCATGGCTGCTAAATTGTAAATTTCATCTGGTTGCACCTGCTTAACTATTCGAATTAAATTCGTCGAATCAGATAAGTCGCCATAGTGCAAAATAAAGTTTTTATTGTCTACATGCGGATCTTGGTAAAGATGATCGATACGGTCTGTATTAAATGAAGATGCTCGACGCTTGATACCATGAACAATATAGCCTTTTTTCAATAGCAACTCTGCTAAGTAAGCGCCATCCTGTCCAGTAATGCCTGTAATCAATGCTACTTTTTTCATTTTTCTATTCTTCCATACTGATCATCAAATCGAACGATATCATCTTCACCCACATATTCGCCGCATTGTACTTCAATTATCGCCAATGGTTTTTCACTTCTGTTTTCTAGTCGGTGCTTTTGGGTCTTTGGTATATACGTTGATTCATTTTCTTGCAAAGTCAATTCAACGTCATTGTTCGTAATCGTCGCGACGCCTGACACTACCACCCAGTGCTCAGAGCGGTGCTTATGCATTTGCATAGATAACTTAGCACCTGGATTAACAACAATGCGTTTAATCTTGAAATTAGCAGCTTCTTCTAATACGGCATAAGTGCCCCACGGGCGATGTACGGTTAGGTGGGTTTCTGTTAATTCTGCGTTGTGTGCTTTAACCTGAGCGACCAAGGATTTTATTTCTTCCGTTCGGCTTCTATCGCAGACTAACGTGGCATCAGCGGTCTGCACAACGACAATATTATCTAAACCAGCCGTTGCTAACATGCTTGATTGGCTCCACAAGAGGCTATTCGTCGTATCTTGTGCAAACACCTTGCCGTGCATCACATTATTGTCTGCATCTTTATCATGTTTTTGATAAATGGAATCCCAGCTACCCAAATCACTCCAAGCCATATTAACTGGCACTACTGCGATTTTCTTGGCTTTTTCAGCCAAGCCAACATCCATGGATATATTGGTGAAGTTTGTATAGGTTTCAGCAAAGCTCTCCGCCGTCATTACGCTTAACTGCTGCGCCATTTCTGGCTGATGTTGCTCAAACAATTGCATAAATGTACTGGCTTTGAATACAAAAATACCGCTATTCCATAAATAACCATCGGCTATATATTGTTTCGCGATTTCAACTGCTGGCTTTTCTACAAACTGTGCCACTTCAAACACAGGTTTATTGCCACCGGTGATTTGTTTACTAGGCTTGATATAGCCGTAGCCAGTTGCAGGTGAGTCAGGCTCAATTCCTAACAAAACTAAATAATCATCTGTTGCTATTTTTTCTGCCGTTACCCACGCCTCTATAAAGGCCGCTTCATTATCAATGGCATGATCTGAGGCAAATACACCAATAATGGCATTTTTGTCTTTGGCTTGAATCTGACTTACTGCCCAAGCAATGGCTGGCAAGGTATTTCTCGCACAAGGCTCTGCCAGTACATTAGCAACTGCACTAGATGCGACTTCTGCCAGCTGACCTTTTACTTCAAACTTATGATCTTCATGCGTGACGGTATATAGATTTTCAGCTGGCACATGTGCTAATAGACGCCTTGCTGTTTGTTGCAATAGTGTTTCTTTGCCATTTAAGGCTAATAGCTGTTTGGGACGCAAAGTGCGGGATAGTGGCCATAAACGTGTGCCAGAACCACCGCATAGGATAAGTGCATAATGATTACTCACGAGTGACTGACCTCAGCATCGGCAATGCCTTTTGCTTCTGAGCGCAGCATTTCAATCTCAGCTTCTAAGCTTTCATATTCAGCTAGCTTCGCTTTCAAAAAGCGTTCGGTAATCGCTGACTTTTCTTTTACGCCTGTTGGTGTGAGTAGATACATATAAGCGAGTTTATTTTTGTTATTACGGAAGTTGGTGGCCTTGAGTAAACCAACCTCAATCAGGGCTTTTAAGCAGTAATTAGTACGGCCCAAACTGACACCCAGTTTGCACGCTAAATCACGCTGACTAATCTCAGGATTTGTTTCTAGCGCTTTCAAGATTTTGTAGCGGTACTCGTCAGTCAGCATGCTAAATAATATTTACCGTTCAATGAATGAACAGAGTTTATCGACAAGCACCCCTTTAGTGCAAGCTTTTTAAGCTATTTCTTATAAGCCATCATAACCTTTGATACCTGTAAACTTGGCAATGTCGCGTAATTGTCGCTTAGTTGGGCGCCCTGCGCCACGTTCTCTCAGCGCATGTTCGGCGGCATTCGTGGCTTTTAGATTTTCGCGTTTTGTTTTACTTTCTTTGTTTTCTTTGTACAGCATTGCGGCTTCTGGTGCGCTACGTCTGTCATTTGATAAGCCTGTGACTTCTATCATCATTTCAAATTCTTTATTCGTGATTTGAATCGTCATGCCTAGCTGTACTTCTTTTGCGCTTTTGGCACGGTCTCCATTCACGCGCACTTTGCCGCCACTGACCGCGTCTGCCGCGATGCTGCGTGTTTTATAAAACCGTGCCGCCCAAAGCCATTTATCTAAGCGACACTTTTCATCTCGGTTTTGTGTCATATATTAAGTCGCAGCCATTTCTTTAAATCACTGCCCTATTGGTTAATCGTTTTTTCTTTTTGATTGATTATTTTCCAGGGTCTTGCGGTATTCGGCCAACACCGCCTGCGCATGGCCCATGACCGTATTGGCTTCATAACTTCCACTTGCGTCTTTTTCGCCC
>JBLHOI010000073.1:0-8144 GCA_047621375.1 Glaciecola sp. | reverse complement strand
GCAGCTAGAAATCACTGAAGGGAATCAATGAAACCCTCATTGCAGTTAAAATTTAGTCAACAACTAACAATGACGCCTCAACTTCAGCAGGCCATTAAATTACTACAACTTTCGACTCTTGACCTTCAGTTGGAAATTCAGGAAGCATTAGATTCCAACCCTTTATTAGAAATTGACGAAACAGAACATAATAGCGGCACCTCAGACAACGACTCAGAACCTCAAGACTATAGCGATAGAAACTCGCTTAGCGCTGAAAACTCGGACAACGTTGATAGCCATGACGCGCTCGAAAATAATCAAATTCCAGATGACTTACCCCTCGATAGTTCTTGGGATGAATATTTGAGTGCTTCATCTGCGCCAGCTAATATATCTAATGGTGCGGCTGAAGACGACTATATATTTCAAGGTGAAACAACCGAAAACATCCAAGACCATCTTATATGGCAGATGGAGTTGACCCCTTTTTCAGATATTGATCGTTCAATTGCCATTGCCATTATAGATTCGATTGATGATTCTGGTTATCTTACCGTTAGCAGTGAAGATATTTTAGATAGTTTACAAAATGAAGAAATAGAATTAGATGAAGTTGAATGCGTCCTTAAACGCATTCAAATGTTTGACCCTATTGGTTCAGGGTCGCGGAACCCACAAGAGTGCCTAATGATTCAGTTGGCACAGTTTGACCCCGCTACCCCATGGTTAGCAGAAGCACGACTTTTATTAAGTGAACACAGCGACCTGTTAAGTAATAAAGATTACCGAACATTAATGCGCAAAACCAAACTTAAAGAGGATCAATTGCGTGAAGCTATGCGCTTGCTGCAAACTCTGAACGCGCGCCCCGGCAGTTCAATTGCAGTAAAGGATGCCCAATATATTATTCCAGATGTAACGGTCGCAAAAAAGAACGGGCGCTGGACGGTAGAACTGAATGGCGACTCTCTGCCACCGTTAATAGTCAATAAAGAATATGAAGCACTCAGTAAAAGTACAAAAAATACAAGCGATTCACAGTATATAAAGTCACACTTACAAGAAGCTAAATGGTTTATAAAAAGCTTACAAAGTCGCAATGAAACATTATTGAAAGTGTCACATTGCATTGTTCAGCAACAAATGGGCTTCTTTGAGCATGGGCCTGAAATGATGAAACCCATGGTTTTAAACGACGTTGCTGGCATGGTCGACATGCATGAATCAACTATTTCGCGAGTGACAACTCAGAAATACATGCATACGCCTCGAGGCATTTTTGAGCTGAAGTACTTTTTCTCTAGCCATGTTTCAACTGAATCTGGCGGTGAGTGTTCCTCGACGGCAATTAGAGCTTTAATTAAGAAGCTTGTCGCAGCGGAAATTGTCAGCAAACCACTTAGTGATAGCAAGATTGCGCAGTTGTTAGCCGATCAAGGCATTCAAGTTGCTCGACGCACAATTGCAAAATATCGGGAGTCTCTCTCGATCCCCCCGTCGAACCAAAGAAAAAGTCTGTTGTAGACTTCATAAGAGGACGTAACATTATGCAAATAAATCTAACTGGTCATCACATTGATATTACCGATTCACTGAGAGCATACGTCGACACCAAATTCGAAAGGCTAGAAAGGCATTTTGAACACATCAGTAATGTACATGTGGTTTTAAATGTAGAAAAAATAAATCAGAAAGCGGAAGCGACGCTGCATCTGAAGGGTGACGTTGTTCACGCAAATGCGGAACACACGGACATGTATGCGGCTATTGATGCATTGATTGACAAATTAGATCGCCAAGTCATTAAGCACAAGGAAAAGTCAAACCGACATTAGTCGATTACCTACTATGATTATATCTGATATTATTTCACTCGACCGAACGGAATGTTCGGTCGAGTGCCATAGCAAAAAACGAATTTTTGAAATCATTAGTGAAATAGCAGTGAAGGGAAATCCGCAGCTAAACTTAAGCGATGTGCTATCAAGTATTTTGGCTCGAGAAAAAATGGGCAGCACGGGCATCGGTAATGGTATTGCTATTCCACATGGTCGAATTGAAGGGATCGAAGATATAGTTGCCATTATTGTAACGAGCGAAGAACCTATCCAATTTGATGCAATAGATGACAAACCTGTCGACATATTTTTTGCTTTATTAGTGCCCAGTGAACAAACTCAAGAACACCTTCAAACACTTTCATCTATCGCAAAAAAACTGAGTGATAAAAACATTGTGAAGGCAATTAGAAATGCAGCTAGCAAAGACCAAATTATTGCAGCACTGGCATAAAAAGAAATAATCCGGCTGCCTTGTCTACCACTAAATAACTGTTTTCAACCCCGAAAGGACATATATACGTGAAACTCTTGATTATCAGTGGTCGCTCTGGCTCGGGGAAATCAATTGCATTAAGAGCCTTGGAGGACTTAGGTTATTATTGCGTTGATAACATACCAGTTAATCTGCTTCCGACGCTCACACACACCCTCGCTGATGAAAACGAAAAGGTAGCTGTTAGTATTGACGTAAGAAACATGCCTAAGATGGCAAATGAACTGAGCGAAATTGTCGATTTTCTGCCTAGCATTTGGGACGTTACCATCCTTTACTTAGATGCGAGTGATGATGTGTTAATAAAGCGCTACAGTGAAACGAGACGCCTTCACCCTCTGTTTAAGCTAAATAAATCACTGGCCGAATCGATTGAAGCTGAGCGCGAAATACTTGTGCCCGTATCAGAAAAAGCAGATTTACATATCAACACTGATAACTTGTCACTGCACGAGCTGTCTGAACTGATCAGAGAGCGAGTTTTAGGTAAAAAAAGTACTAACCTCGTTATGGTATTTGAGTCGTTCGGTTTCAAATATGGTATTCCAAGGGATGCAGATTACGTCTTTGATGCACGTTTTTTACCTAACCCACATTGGGAGCCTGACTTAAAACCACTGAATGGACTAGATGGACCCGTTCAATTGTTTTTAGGAGCACAGCCTCTAGTCACTAAATTTGTTTGGCAAATCCAAAACTTGTTATCGACGTGGTTACCACATTTAGAAAGAAATAACCGTAGCTATGTAACCGTTGCTATCGGCTGTACCGGCGGTCAGCATCGTTCAGTGTTCGTTTCCGAGGCACTTGCGACTAGTTTTCGAGCAAGCCATGGCGACGTGCAAATTAGACATCGCGAATTGAAGTTAGTAAGCCAAGACAACCTTGTTTCTGCTCATTCGGAGAAATCTGTAGAATGATAATTGAAAAACAACTCACCATTACTAACAAATTAGGTTTGCATGCGCGCGCTGCGACTCAATTAGCAAGATTGGCCAGTCAATTTGAAGCCACAATCACAATGCATCAGGGCGATAAAGATGCATTTGCTAGCAGCGTATTAGCACTGATGATGCTTGAGAGTAGTCAGGGTAAACAAGTTCTGTTGCGCTGCGATGGTATTGATGCTGAAAATGCGATGCAAGCGATTGAAAACTTGATCGTAAATAAGTTCAATGAGGATGAGTAATGATACTGCCACTTAGTCTTACTGAAACTTTCCTGTTGATGTTTTTGATCTAAAAGACCACCTAAACTAGCTAATAGTTGTAGGGTTAATGTTATACTATGAGCATTAATAAACAGTAGGCTCACAAGTCGCCGCAGCTTTATCTTCATTTCGGTTTTCAATCCAGATTTGGCAACAATAATAATAGGGTCTCATGGTCGAAACTTTTGAACTAAAAAATGTACAGAGTCAATTAACGTCGATAAGCGAATCGCTTAGCGACGGGACCTTCGTACAAGTTCGAAAGTTATTGCATGATCTGCAGCCAGGTGACGTTGCTCTCTTATTAGAATCTAGTCCGAGTAAGACTCGTAACGAACTCTGGCAACTTATTGATGCAGACTTTCATGGTGATGTACTTGAAGAATTGTCAGAAGATGTTCGTAACGGTATTATCTCTAAAATGGTCCCCTCGAGTGTCGTTGATGCACTTGAAGACATGGATACCGATGACCTAGCTGAAACACTCAGCTCCCTGCCCGACCCTATCCTGCAAAGCATTTTGAAGTCAATGGATGCGCAGGATCGTTTGCGTGCAGAAAAAGCCCTATCTTATGGTGAAGACACTGCCGGTTTTATGATGAACACCGACACCATTACTTTACGTCCAGATGTGACTATTGACGTTGTACTGCGCTATTTGCGTCTGAAAGGTGAACTGCCAGAAAACACCGACACTTTATACGTTGTTAATAGTCACGATAATTTAATCGGCACCGTGCCAGTCACAAAGTTATTGACCTCATCGCCTGATATCAGTGTTAATGAAATCATGAATGAAGATGCAAAAACTATTCCCGTCAACATGAGCGACAGTGAAGTTGCTGGCATGTTTGAACGTTACGATTGGCTTTCAGCACCTGTTATAGATGCAAATAAAACACTAGTCGGGCGTATCACAATTGATGACGTGGTGGACATTATTCGCGAAGACGCTGAGCACTCGATGATGAGTATGGCGGGTCTCGACGATGAAGAGGATACATTTGCTCCTGTTGGGCAAAGTACAAAGCGTCGCTCCATTTGGCTTGGCGTTAATTTAGTGACGGCTTTAATGGCTGCGGCGGTCAGCGATTTATTTGAAGCAACACTAAGTCAACTCGCCGTATTAGCAATTTTGAACACAATAGTGCCAAGTATGGGTGGTGTAGCCGGTAATCAGACGCTAACACTAGTCATTCGTGGTATGGCGTTAGGTCATGTTAGTCAAAGTAACGCGGTCTGGTTAGTGAAGAAGGAACTGGCAATTGGTTTCTTAAATGGCATCATATGGGCCACGCTTATTGCCTCGGTTATTGCATTGTGGAAACAAGACTTTATGCTTGGTATTGTGATCGCCTTCGCAATGCTGATGAACATGATTGCAGCCGGTTTGGCTGGCGCTACTTTACCGATTATTATGAAGAGATTAAATATTGATCCGGCACTCGCCGGTAGCGTTATATTGACGACAATCACCGATGTTGTCGGTATATTCGCGTTTTTAGGTACTGCTACCTTATTCTTGATTTAATTGGCCCACAGTCACTAATAACATGATGCAACAAATCAGCTAATACAATGCCGGTTTATTAGTCGGCCCGGTAAATAACAATATTGTCTGATGTGATGTTAATCAACTCCGCTTCCAGTGCTGAAGCTTCACTGACCGCCACTGCAAAGGTGTTAACAACACTGCTGTGATAAATTTCTGTAAGTTCTTTAACAGCATAGTGTTGCAGTAATCGACTAATCGGTCCTTGGAAATTATAGTCGTATTCAATTCTCAATTGCAGTCGAGTCACTTTAAGCGTTAGTGGCAAATCTTCCAATACTTGAACAACAGCATCTGAATATGCCCGTTGTAAACCTCCTGTTCCTAGCTTTGTTCCGCCAAAGTATCTGACTACAGCAACTGCGATATCGCCTAAGCCGCTGTATTGAAGTACTTTTAGCATAGGCATTCCAGCGGTGCCGCTTGGCTCACCATCATCACTCATTGAGCGTTCAGTGCTGTCAGGCGAGCCCGCTATAAAAGCCCAACAGACATGGTTAGCCCTAGGGTTAGTGGTCTTCAGATGCTTTACAAAGGCATCAGCCTGCTCCCTGTCGGTGACATTAATCGCATAAGCAATGAATTTACTTCGCTTTATTTCTAATTCAATCTTATTGTCGCCAGCGGGTATCTGGTAACTTTTTTTCATTCTTATTCTCGATACCTACCACTATGAGCGCAAAATGAGGTTTAATCGTCTATCTTGTTAGCGTTAACCCACTCAATCAAGTGATCTACGTCCTTATCGATTGCCATATCGAGCTCCTCAACCCAATCATGAACGTTTTCCCACCATGCAGGATGTTCACCATCTTGAATTTTGTTTGCCGTATTTAACACGCGTAACAAGCCAACTGAACCGGCAGCTCCTTTAATTTTATGAGCTTGGGAACAGACTTCAGCTTTTTCATTTGCTGCAAGGGAGACACTCAATAATTCCATATACTCAGGTATCTTGTCTTTGAATATACCTAAACTCGTTCGCACCATATCTTCGCCAATGGTATCAATTAGCATCTGCAGCATATCAACATCCAGTATTTTATCTACTTTAGGAATACTGACTACATTACTTGCTGGACGCCTTTCATCATTTTTCTGCTCTTCACCAAATAATTCGTTAAATACTTCGATCACTCGGCTCTTTTTGATCGGCTTAGTAATAATGTCGTCCATGCCATTTTGCAGATACTCTTGACGTTTTTTAATAACGTTCGCTGTCAATGCGACGATTGGAGTTTGTAATACTAGTTCTTCTTCATGAAGTACTTTGGCTACATCAAAGCCGCTCATGTCGGGGAGTTGGATATCAAGTAAAATCAAGTCATACTGCGTCTTTCGAGCCATTTCAATTGCGGCGGTGCCAGTCATAGCCACCTCGACTCGTTGTCCTAACTTTTCTAATAATGCTTTAGCGACAAGTACATTTAATTCAATGTCTTCCACCAACAGAATATTTAAGTTACTGACTTCTAGCTCAGCCATTCTGGCCTGTTGCTGACTAATTGCCACCGGCAAGACGATTTCAAAGCAGGTGCCTTGGCCAACGACGCTGTGCAAAAGAATTTCACCACCCATCTTATCGACCATCTGCTTACAAATAGCCAGTCCTATACCTGTTCCAGTCGCAGATTTATGATCAGGGTGATCAACTTGATAGTACATAGCAAATATTTTATCCAACTCACCCGCTGGGATACCAACACCCGTATCCGTGATCCTGAAGGTTACCTTCGCATTGCCGGGCCCTTGTTCAACCGCTTCAACCGTTAGCTTCACTTCTCCCTGTTGGGTAAATTTAATTGCATTAAATAGGATATTCCACAGCACTTGACGTAACCGTGTTCCATCAGCCTCAATGGAAACAGGGATAGGCTCTCGTATTTCAGATTGGAATGTAAGATTTTTTTCTTGTGCCAACAAGCCTACAATACTGCTAATTTCATTAGTAAACTCACGCAAATTAACCGTTTTCAGATCAATCTCAACTTTGTCTCTGTCCAGCTTGTCGAGATCAACAATGTCGTTGAAAATATTACCCAAAGTAATTGAGCTCGCGTAGATAGTGCTAACCCAGTCAAATTGCTCTTTGCTTAATTGGGTATCTCTTAACATTCTACTCAAACCAACAATACCATTTAATGGTGTGCGCAGTTCATGGCTAATCGTAGCGATAAACTTGGTCTTGTCTTTGCTCGCTTGCGCAATTGCGCTTTCCGCCTTTTTGCGGTCGGTCATATCCCGACCAAACGCTAACAATCCTAATCGATGGCCATCGTGGTCAAAAAATGGCACTTTGCGCATTTCGAAAAAGCGTCTGCGTCCATCAGCAAATTGTAACCAGAGTTCTTGTGTCAAACTTGCGTTTGTCTCCAATACTTCGTGGTCACTCGCTGCAACTTGCTGAGCGAGTTGTTCATCGTAAACTTGATGTGGCGTTAACCCTAATAGCTCCGCTTCTGTTTTACCTGTAACTTCCTCTGCGACGCGGTTGCAGCCAGCAAAGCGCCCTTCTTCATTACGGTAATAAATTAAATCAGGAGATGCATCAATAATGGAGCGCGTCAGAGTAGACATTCTTCTTGCTTCCATTTCTTGCTCCGACTTTTCTTTTATTTCTCTCTCCAACTCTTCAAAAACAAGTTCGCGTTCTGACTGAGCGTTACGACGCTGCTCTATTTCATGGTTTAATTGGAGAATATTATTCTGTAATTCACGATTCAATATAACGTCATGTTTTCGCAGTCGCTCTAATTGGCTAACGGCTTCTTCCAAATTAATTCGGCTATGCTCAAGCTGTTTAATTAATTTGCTAAAAAAGAATAACAACCAGGGGGCACTCATTAAGGTTAAAACCAGTGGATTGATTAAGTCAACCAGTTCAATTTGACTGCCTAAGCTAGTTCTGATCACATAAGAACCCGCGACTGTGAATAGAAGGGTAAATATAATAAATAAAATACTGATTTTTAAGGTGCCAAAACGGTCAACAAATTTTGCAAATTTGATTGCCCAAGAATTATTTGGTGTTTTTAAGTACATAAGCAAATCGTCATAAACTAGATT
>JBLHOI010000072.1:0-8231 GCA_047621375.1 Glaciecola sp. | reverse complement strand
GCTTTGTGGAATTGCCCTAACTCACTATTTACGATGCCCAGCAAAAAATATGCATCGGCATGGTCCCGTTGTTTTTTGACAATTTTTACGCAATAACTATGCGCAAGTTGATAGTCGCGTTTATTGATTGCGTTCAATGCTGAGGAATGTGGCAGCCGAGTACATGTATTCAGAGATGATGGTAAAAGCCTACGTTATGAGTGTCTTAAAGAATTTGATTGTCCTGCCATTCCTTGATTTTTATCTGTCTTTTTTCTTCTCTTTCCATTCTGGCTTTTTTCCTATCACACGGTTCAGGGCAGTCACACGCTTTAGAAATACCTAATGCCCCTAGTCCACCGCAGCTACCAGCTATTGTTTTCTTTTGTAATATATAACCAATAGCCATGGCCGTTACCATCAATAAGAAAAATGCAAATGCTAAAATAAATGTGCTCACGCTAACCTCTTAAAATTTCAATTTATTACTTTATAAACTTATAGCCTCGGCACCTGCCAACCATGTGAACTGTTAATCCTGCTTTACATTCCTCACGAACGCAGGAGACGCATATTCAATAAATTCTTGATCTTGCTTTATAACCATAAAAACAGCTAAGTCCTCCCTTGTTGCTAGCATCTTTGCTTGGTCGGCTCCCATTACATTTAACGCGGTAGCTAAGCCATCAGCAGTCATAGATGATGCATGAACAACCGTAACTGACACCAAATTATGAGTAATTGGATACCCTGTTTTTGGCTCAATTAAGTGCGAATAACGAATACCGTCCTGCTCAAAATAATTACGATAATCTCCAGAAGTAGCAATCGCATTATCGCCTATACTGATAATCTTCTGGATAGCACGTTCATTGGTAATCGGCTTTTCAATCGCAATACGCCAATCATTCCCAGTTGCTTTTTTACCTGCGACTCTCATCTCGCCGCCAATCTCAACCAGATAATCGTTTATTTGATTCGCTTCTATAATATCAGCTACAACGTCAACGCCATACCCTTTTGCTATAGTCGATAGATCAATATAGAGCTTCGAGTGTAACTTTGTAACCACGCCTAAGTTCATTTCAAATTTATCAATACCAACATAGTCTGCAATGTCTAGTAACTGCGACTGAGTCGGAATAACTTCCGCACGTTTATCGGGTCCAAAGCCCCATAAGTTGACTAAAGGCCCCACCGTTACATCCAAACTACCGCGGCTCAAACTGTGCAACCTAATAGCTTCTTTGAGCACAAATTCGGTTTGCTGGGAAATAGGGAAAGGGGTCCCTGCTGCCGTTTTATTTAACCGCGATAATTCCGAATCTGGATCATAAGTTGACATCAATGCATTCACTTGTATTAGTGCTTCGTCTACTTGACCTTTCAGGGCTTTTGCATCTATCGGAATATCAGATCGTTGAACTACTTTTATAGAGTAGGTAGTACCCATTGTTTGGCCTGAAATTGAAATTTCAGCAGGTTGATTTGGCGCGCAGGAAACTATAAATAATAATAAAAAAAGGAGTGAAAATTTCAAGGCTATCCTCGTAAATTGCAAATTAGTAAAGGGGTAACGTGCCCTAGGACCACATTATAAGCAAATGGGCATATCGTGACGAGTCATTATACCTTAAATCGTAGGGTGATATAAAGGATCAGTCTAATGAAAAAGCAGCGCAAAGCAGAAACTAGAAAAACGACGTATTTTGAGCAAAAAAAGGCGCCATCAAGGCGCCTAATCTATTTTTGTACCTAAGTGTTACTAATTAACCACCAAAGTCATCTAACATGATGTTTTCATCTTCTACACCAAGCTCTTTGAGCATATTAATTACCGCAGCATTCATCATAGGTGGTCCACACATGTAGAACTCACAATCTTCAGGAGCTGGGTGGTTTTTCAAATAATTCTCAAGTAATACATTATGTATAAAACCAGTATCGCCCGTCCAATTATCTTCTGGTTGCGGATCAGACAATGCAACGTGCCATTCAAAGTTATCGTTTTCTTTCGCCAACATATCGAAATCTTCCACATAGAACATTTCACGTGACGATCTAGCACCATACCAGAACGTTATTTTACGAGGTGTTTTGAGTCGGCGAAGTTGATCAAAAATGTGTGACCGCATTGGTGCCATACCAGCACCACCGCCAACAAACACCATTTCTGCATCTGTTTCTTTGGCATAGAATTCACCAAAAGGACCAGAAATTGTGGCTTTGTCGCCTGGTTTCAAAGACCAAATGAATGAAGACATTTTACCCGCAGGAAGACTTAAATTCTTCGGTGGTGGCGTAGCAATACGCACATTCAACAAGATAATACCTTCTTCTTCTGGATAGTTTGCCATTGAATAGGCCCGAATAGTTTCTTCGTCACACTTTGACTCAACATCAAAGAAGCCAAAATGTTCCCAATCTTTACGATACTCAGCAGGCACATCAAAGTCTTTATACTTTATATGGTGAGGTGGCGCCTCAATTTGGATATATCCACCGGCTTTGAAAGGCACGCTTTCGCCATTAGGAATACCTAACTTAAGCTCTTTAATGAAGGTCGCTTCGTTATTATTGGAAAGAACATCACATTCCCATTTTTTAATACCGAAGACCTCTTCAGGGAGTTCAATGTCCATATCTTGCTTAATAGACACTTGGCAAGATAAACGACAGCCCTGCTTGGCTTCACGCTTTGAAATATGGTCAAGCTCAGTCGGCAATATCTCACCGCCACCCGACTTAATATCGACTGTGCACTGACCGCAAGAACCGCCACCACCACAAGCTGAAGATACAAAAATACCTGAGTCAGCCAGAGCACCTAGCAACTTCCCGCCTGGTGAGGTTGTAATTGTTCTACTTGGGTCGCCATTGATGGTAATTAAAACATCACCTTCAGGAACTAATTTCGATTTTGCAAACATAATGATAAAAACTAACGCCAAGACGATAGTAATAAACATGCCTACACCGAGATAGATTTCTATTTGATTCATTATCTATACTCCTATTCGCTTTACAGCGAAATACCTGTGAATGACTGGAAACCTAATGCCATTAAACCTGCGATCATGAACACAGAACCTAATCCGCGAATACCATCAGGCATATCAGCATACTTTAATTTTTCACGTACTGCAGCGAGCAAGATGATGGCCATAGCCCAACCTGCCCCACTGCCAATGCCGTAAACAATACTTTCAGTGAAGTTATATTCGCGCTGAACAGCAAACGCAACACCACCGAATATGGCACAGTTTACGGTGATAAGCGGTAAGAAGATCCCTAATGCGTTATATAAAGCAGGGAAAAACTTGTCAAGTGTCATTTCCAGTATTTGAACCAGAGCAGCGATGACGCCGATAAATGTCAAGAAACTTAAGAAACTAAGATCAGCATCGGGGAAACCCGCCCAACCTAAAGCACCTGGTGCAAGAATATTTACAAAAATAACTTGGTTAACAGGCACTGAAATACCCAACACCACGATAACCGCAACGCCCAACCCCATAGATGTCTTTACTTTCTTTGATACCGCTAGAAAGGTGCACATACCTAGGAACAATGACAATGCCATATTCTCTACAAATACCGCTCTTATAAATAATGCTGCGTAATGTTCCATGATTATTCCTTTGGCTCTACTTGTTCAGGGCGAATAGTTCGAATAAACCAAATCATACCGCCGATGAGGAAGAAAGAACTAAATGGAAGTATCAACAGACCATTACCTTGATACCAGCCACCATTAGTAACGAGTGGTAAAATTTCAAACCCAAGGATGGTGCCAAAACCGGCTAACTCTTTAATTGTACCAATGACAATCAGAATAAATGAATATCCAAGACCGTTACCGATGCCGTCCAAGAAACTCATAAGAGGGGGCGACTTCATCGCGTAGGCTTCAGCGCGTCCCATTACGATGCAGTTTGTAATAATCAAACCTACAAACACCGAAAGCTGTTTCGAAATTTCGTAAGAGTAAGCCTTCAATAACTGGTCAACAACGATTACCAGTGACGCAATGATTGTCATCTGAATAATAATGCGCACACTTGACGGTATTTGATTCCGTATAAGTGAAATAAACAAGCTAGAAAAAGCAGTTACTGCAGTTAATGCCAAAGACATTACCAATGCGGTTTCTAATTTCGTTGTAATTGCTAATGCAGAACAGATACCAAGTACATGTAAGGCAATCGGGTTACTGTCTAATATCGGCCCGAATAGGGCTTTTTTCATTTCTTTAGTGTCAGCCATTGTGATGCCTTATGATTTCCAAGATTGCTTTTTAAGATAATTGCCGTAGCCATTATCACCAGCCCAGTACTGCAATGTATTCTCTACACCATTGCTGGTTAGCGTTGCACCTGATAGTGCATCAACCGCATACTGGTCACCTTTGTTGTCGCCTTTGTTAACTTCAATAGCAACACTACCGTTGTCGAAAAGCTGTTTGCCGTCCCACTTAGCCTGCCATTCTGGATTCTGAATCTCTCCACCCAACCCCGGCGTTTCTTTGTGTTGATAAAAGATTAATTCGCGAATGGTGCGACCATCATTGTCAAGCGCGAGAAAACCATACATTAAATCCCATAAACCGCTACCGTGCACTGGCAGAATAAGGCGCGTTACAGAGCCCTCATCATCTTTAATCACATATACGCTTGCAACGTTCGCACGAGTTGAAAATCCAGCCGGGCTGCCTTCTACTTTGGTACTCGTTTCCGGAGCTTTAGACACTCTGCCATACATATCATAAGGCTTAGTCTGACCCTTAGCAGGATTATCGACATATTCACCCGTTTTTAAATTAACAAAACGCTCTTCAACTTTCGCATCGTAGATTGTTGCAATGTCTTTTTTTGTTTTAGCTTCGCCAAGTAACCCTGCCGCAGTCAAAATATTTGATTGCTTATCAAGTGCTGCGTTAGTTTGTTGTAATTCACGTAAGCCAACTGCGGCTCCTGAAACTATAATCGAACAAACTAAACAAACAGCGACAACCACTAATACTGTTTTACCTAAAGTTTCTTTTTTAGCCGACACGTGCAACCCTCCGTTTAATATTGCTTTGCGCCACAAAGTAATCAAATAATGGAGCCCATAAATTGGCAAATAGGATCGCTAGCATTATCCCTTCAGGGAAAGCGGGGTTAATGACACGAATCAGCACTGTCATCAAGCCAATAAAGAAGCCGTAAAACCACTTACCTTGATTGGTGAATGAGCCTGAAACTGGGTCAGTCGCCATGAAAAACATACCAAAGGCCAGACCGCCTATAACAAAATGCCAATAAAAAGGCATAGCATATATTGACGTTGGGTCGCTAGCAAAAAAGTTAAGCAATGTACTGAAGAATATCACACCAAGGCCTACGCCTGATACGATCCGCCAGCTGGCAATACCCATATAGATGATGAAAAATCCGCCTAACAAAATCATTAAGCTAGAGACCTCACCTACAGATCCGGGGATATTACCTATGAATGAATTCATCCATAAGTCGGCTTCGCTGATGGTTTGATTAACCAAGTTGCCTGATGCATCTAACACTTGTTGAGATGCAAAATTAACAGAATCACCAAAATTCATTTTTTCATTCGCAGCGTTGCTCAGCCAAGTCGCACCGGAATATCCATCAGCCAATTGAGCCGCAATCCAAGGTTGGTCACCTGAAATTTGAGCTGGGTATGCGAAGTATAAGAAAGCACGACCAGATAACGCAGGGTTCAGGAAGTTCCGACCGGTTCCACCAAAGATTTCTTTTGCAATAACAATACCGAAGGTAATACCCAAAGCTACTTGCCATAGAGGGATCGTAGATGGCAACGTTAATGCAAACAACACAGAAGTGACAAAGAAACCTTCATTGACTTCGTGTTTCCTAACTGACGCAAATAGTACTTCCCAAAAACCGCCGACAATGAACGTTGTTGCGTAAATAGGGACAAAGAAACATGCACCGTAAAGTAGCATCGAAAATATGCCAGAGTCACCAGTTAGCGTTCCACCTAATGCCGAAAACAAGCCTGCCTGCCAGCCATCGTATAAAGCACCACCGGCTTCGATAGCATATGATGCTTGCACACCAACGTTGTACATACCGTAGAACATGGCTGGGAATGTTGCCAACCAGACCATAATCATGATACGTTTTAAATCGATGCTGTCTTTTACATGCGTATTCGCACTGTTCACTTTACCTGGCGTGTAAAAAATAGTCGCTGCTGCTTCGTAAAGCGCATAGAACTTGTCGTATTTACCGCCTGGTTCAAAATCAGGCTCGATTTTTTCTAAATAAGTTTTTAATCCCATGACTAACCCTCTTCCTCAATCTTGGTCAAACATTCACGTAACACTGGGCCATAATTATATTTACCAGGACACACATAGGTACATAGCGACAAATCTTCTTCATCTAATTCCAAGGCACCCAAACTACTTGCGCCGTCACTATCGCCCGACAAAAGGTCGCGCAACAACAATGTAGGAATAATATCTAACGGCATGATACGTTCATAGTTACCGATTGGCACCATAGAACGATCAGAACCATTTGTTGTCGTTGTCATATTAAAAAGTTTCTTCGGTGAGAGGTGACCTAAATAGGCACGCGTCACCGAATGCTGATTTGAGCCTGGCTTTGCCCAACCAAATAATTTCTTCTCTTTATCTTCAACTAAAAGGGACACTTGGTTGTGATAGCGACCTACATAAGCCTGAGGACCGACGGCTGTACTACCGTTCAAAATTGACCCCGATATAACACGGACAGGACCATCAATTTTCTGATCAGCGACCAACTCATCTATACTCGCACCTAAAATAGTACTCACTAATCTTGGTGTTTTGGCTGCAGGACCGGCAATAGACAATATTTTAGTTGTGTCTAACGTACCGGTTTTAAGCAAGGATCCAATCGCAATAACGTCTTGATAGCCCACATGCCAAACAACCTTTTTCATGCCAACAGGGTCAAGATGATGAATGTGAGTACCAACAAGACCGGCAGGATGTGGGCCAGCGAATTCGTTAACCTCAACAACAGCATCACCAGTGTCAATATCTGCACCAGGGGCTTTACTTACAAACACTTTACCATCTGTTAGTTTAGCCAATACTTTTAAACCAAAAGCAAAATCGGCTTTACGCCCAACAATGACGACTTGAGGGTCTGCAGCCAACGGGTTAGTGTCCATTGCAGAAACAAAAATCGAAGCTGGCGTTGAGCCTACTGCAGGATTTTTACTGAATGGGCGAGTTCTGATTGCTGTCCAAGCACCAGATTCAACCAGTAATTCACTTATTACAGTGCGTTCAGCCGCTGCCAGTGACGCATCATCAAATGATGTAAAGGTAACTTCATCATCACCTTGCAGTTTGATAACCACAGACTGCAAAACTCGCCTTGCACCGCGATTAATCTCGATGACTTCACCTGCAGCAGGAGCCGTGAATTTAATACCCGGATTTTTTTTGTCTTCAAACAGCAACTGACCTTTTTTGACAAGGTCACCCACTTGGACATGCATCGTAGGACGCATACCATTGTACTCTTCTCCAAGGACGGCGACTTTCGAAACAGTTGGCCCTGGATAGACCTTCTGCTCCGGCGCGCCTTCAATCGGAAGATCCAAGCCTTTCTTGATTTTTATCATACGTAATTGACTGCTCTAATTTAAAATACCAATTCTAATTAGCCTGTCGACTTGGTTGTCTGAAAGCTGATTAAAATTTGTTTCTTCTTGCTTTTGTTGTCAGGGATAAACTGCTTTTATTATTGTTAAATCAATTACTTACCACTACACAAATAAAAAAAAGACCTATGTTAGCAGAAGCTAAAACATTGCTTCTTACTTGACAATATTTACCGCATAGTGAAGAAGGTAGTTCCTGTAAGAAGGTCTACTCTCATCCGTGGTTTATAATTATTCTGCGTATAAGCAACATCGCTGATATAGTATTAATAAAGAAATCTAACTAGTCGTTGTCCATCTAGCAATGGAACCCGCATATTTTAGCATTAATGAGTGTTAAAAGGCTATGCCCATAATCGTAAAAACTATATTTTCTTTGCTATCTTGTGAACAAAACTTTTCGCTTTGCAATGAAATGCAGCTATCATCAACTCATAAAGGGCCAATGATAGCTTCATATCTTGGGGTTTTCGTACTTGCTAAATAAGTGTTGTACCTTATCTAGATATCGCAGTGGTAATTACGACCAATTTACTACGTGGTTA
>JBLHOI010000071.1:0-8277 GCA_047621375.1 Glaciecola sp. | reverse complement strand
TCAGTCTAATAAAAAGCTTAGTCTGCGACTCAATGAAGCCCTAGAGCTGATTAACAGCTTAGACAAATTCAATGAAACTCATCAAATTAAATTCACTGCGCTTGCGGATAAACAAGATAAGTTGCATGAAAAAAATAAACAAGCCTTAACATCAGAACTCGAGAATATGCTTTTTATCTTCAAAACAAGCACCTCACAGGCGCATGCGTCTGACATTGAGATGATCAAAATTGATATTGATAAGTTAATGGCACAAATTGATGAATTATCACAGCAAGACCCTGGTGCTAAAATGTATGCTCGAGCGCACAGCCTTGTCGAATCAGGCGCAACTATCAGTGAAATTATGGATGCTTGTGACTTACCCCAAGCTGAAGTTGAAGTGTTGATTGGGTTTCAGAAAAAAGCACGTAAATAAGGCCCAAAGTAGTAACACGAGAGCATTAGCATGAAGAAAACCAAAGTAGTTAATTTACCATAAATAGGCTTTATTTAGACGTCTAGACGTAAAGATGTTGACTTTTTGCCTGATGTAGCCACAATGATAACCACATTGATAAAAAAACATACTGGTGCAGTTAGTATGTAGTTAAAGATAGGTGGTAATAATGCCAATAAAAATTCCTTCTGACTTACCAGCATTAGATGTGTTGTTGCAAGAAAATATTTTTGCTATGGATAGTAACCGTGCTGCTAGCCAAAATATTCGTCCGCTAGAAGTTGGTATATTGAATTTAATGCCTAATAAAATTGAAACAGAAATTCAGATTTTGAGATTATTATCCAATACACCCATTCAAATTAATGTCGATTTAATCCGGTTTGATGAAACTACGCCAAAAAATACGCCTAAGTCACACATGGACGCCTTCTATCACGAGTTTAGTGAAGTGTCTGATAAAAACTACGATGGCTGGATTGTGACTGGCGCGCCATTAGGTATGTTGGAATATGAAGACGTTAAATATTGGGACAAAATGACCGAATTGTTAGATTGGGCAGAAGAAAATGTGCAATCAACCATTTTTCTGTGTTGGGCAGCCCATGCCGCGATGTATCATTTTTACGGTGTTCCGCGTCAATTACGAACAAACAAGTTATCTGGGGTATTCGAACACGACGTAGTTCAACCAAATGACGAACTAATGCGCGGTTTCGACCCTAGTTTTTGGGCTCCGCATAGTCGCATTGGCGAAATTCTTAATCAAGATTACGATAACGTACCAGGGTTAACTGTATTGGCTCAATCAGCGGCAGCGGGAACCTATATTAGTGCCACTGACGATCGTCGGCTAGTTTTCGTGACAGGCCACCCAGAGTATGACTCCAATACGCTAGCGCAAGAATATGAGCGTGATCTGAGCTCTGGACTTGAGCCTAGCGTTCCAGAAAATTACTTTACAGCTGACGACCCGAGCAAACAACCCATAGTGCGTTGGAAGTCACACGGTAATTTACTGCTGACTAATTGGCTCAATTATTACGTATACCAAAACACACCGTATGATTTAAGTACACTCAGACGACGTGAATGTTAATTTCATTCACTACAGCTAAAACAATAAACTGATTAAAACGGTAACATAAAAGAGAGACATAGTGAGTAAGACCGCAAACAGCCTACAGCGCTTAACTGACATAGTAAAACAGCGCATATTAATACTAGATGGCGCAATGGGAACAATGATCCAAGAGCAACAATTGGATGAAGCTGATTATCGGGGTGAACAATATAAAAACTGGCATTGCGATGTGAAAGGTAACAATGACTTATTGGCCATTACTCAACCTGATGTTATTAAAAATATCCATCGTGAGTATCTCCAGGCGGGTGCTGATATTATTGAAACTAATACATTTAATGCGACTACCATTTCAATGTCAGATTACGACATGCAAGATGAGGCTCGCCAAATTAACTTAAGCGCAGCCAAATTAGCGCGTGAAGCTGCGGATGAATTTAGTGCCAAAACACCGGATAAGCCGCGTTTTGTTGCTGGTGTTATTGGTCCAACTAGTCGCACAGCTTCTATTTCTCCTGATGTTAACGATCCAGGCAAGCGTAATGTGCATTTCGATGAGTTGGTTGAAGCGTACAAAGAATCGACGCATGCACTTATTGAAGGTAAGGTGGACTTAATACTAATCGAAACTATTTTCGATACCTTAAACGCCAAAGCTGCTGTATATGCAGTTGAAGAAGTGTTTGAAGAATCTGGTATCACTTTACCCGTGATGATTTCTGGCACAATTACGGACGCATCTGGGCGCACACTATCAGGTCAAACGTCGGAAGCATTTTATTATTCAATGCGCCATGTTAACCCATTCTCCGTTGGTTTGAATTGTGCACTTGGGCCAGATCTGCTGCGTCAATATGTCGCTGAAATTTCGCGCATTGCACAGTGTAACGTGTCTGCTCATCCTAACGCAGGTTTGCCAAATGAGTTCGGTGAATATGACATGGAGGCCGAAGAGCTGTCAGCGCATTTAAAAGAATGGGCCGAATCGGGATTAGTCAATATTGTGGGTGGTTGCTGTGGCAGCACACCGGAACATATTAGACAGCTAGCTCAAGCTGTTGCTGGGATATCTCCTCGTCAGTTACCTGACATTGAAATTAAAATGCGTTTATCCGGCTTAGAGCCCTTCGTTCATTAGGATTTTTTGTGATTACTGATTTTTCAAGTTTTATCAATGTGGGTGAACGAACCAACGTCACCGGTTCAGCTATGTTCAAGCGCCTGATCATGGATGATGATTTCGAGGCAGCCTTGGACGTTGCGCGTCATCAAGTCGCCAATGGTGCACAAATTATTGATATCAACATGGATGAAGCCATGTTGGACTCGGAAGCTGCAATGGTGCGCTTTCTTAATCTAATTGCATCTGAACCAGATATTTCGCGTGTGCCGATCATGATTGACTCGTCTAAATGGTCAATTATTGAAGCAGGTTTAAAATGCGTTCAAGGTAAAGCTATTGTCAATTCTATTAGTTTAAAAGAGGGCGAAGCACTCTTTTTAGCGCAAGCGAAAAAAATTAAACGCTACGGTGCAGCTGCAGTCGTTATGGCGTTTGATGAAAGTGGTCAAGCTGATACGCAAGTGCGTAAGTTCGAAATATGTAAACGTAGCTATAAACTGTTGGTTGAAAAGCTTGATTTCCCGCCGGAAGATATCATTTTTGATCCGAATATATTTGCTGTTGCTACCGGTATTGAGGAGCACAATAATTATGCGGTCGACTTCATAGAGGCGACCCGCCAAATTCGTGAACATCTGCCGCATTGCCATGTGTCAGGAGGATTGTCCAATATATCGTTCTCATTTCGTGGCAATAACCCTGTGCGTGAAGCTATGCATAGCGTGTTTTTATTCTATGCAATTCGCGCCGGTATGGACATGGGCATTGTCAATGCGGGTCAGCTAGAAGTTTATGATCAGATACCAACTGAGCTTCGAGACGCGGTTGAAGATGTCATACTCAATCGGCATCCGGATGCCACCGACAGATTACTCGAACTAGCGCCAAAATATCAAGGCGACGGAAAAGCTGCCGCAAAAGAAGATTTAACCTGGCGCGAGTGGTCAGTCAGTAAACGCTTAGAACATGCCTTGGTTAAAGGTATTACCGATTATATTATTGATGATACTGAAGAAGCTCGACTCGCAGCTGAACGCCCCTTGCACGTCATAGAAGGTCCATTAATGGATGGTATGAATGTAGTAGGCGACTTGTTTGGCGAAGGAAAAATGTTTTTACCGCAAGTGGTCAAATCGGCGCGCGTGATGAAAAAAGCAGTGGCACATTTACAGCCCTACATTGAAGCAGAAAAGTCGGGAGTGCGAAGTTCAAACGGTAAAATCATCATGGCAACCGTAAAAGGCGACGTGCATGATATTGGTAAAAATATTGTGGGTGTTGTACTGCAATGCAACAATTTTGAAGTAATCGATTTAGGCGTCATGGTGCCTGCGGCTAAAATTATTCAGGTAGCCAAAGATGAAAATGCCGACATGATTGGGTTGTCAGGGCTTATCACGCCTTCATTGGATGAAATGGTTCAAGTTGCCAAAGAAATGCAGCGTTTAAAGATGAATTTGCCGCTACTAATTGGTGGTGCAACGACGTCCAAAGCGCATACCGCAGTAAAAATAGAGCAAAATTACGACTATCCAGTTATTTATGTTCCTAATGCGAGTCGTGCTGTTGGCGTCTGTCAGAAACTAATTTCACTCGAACATCGCGATGCTTATGCTAAAGAAATCTCGGCGGAATATGAAAAGGTGCGTATCGCGCATGCGAAAAAGACGCCAAGAACTAAAGCGATTAATTTTAGCGATGCAAAAACCAATAAATTTAGCTGCGACTGGGCAAATTATGAGCCAGTTAAGCCCGCATTTATTGGCACTAAAACTGTTGAGGTAGAGTTAAGCACGCTAAGAAAGTACATTGATTGGACTCCTTTTTTCTTGACTTGGTCGCTCGCTGGCAAATACCCACGTATTCTGAATGATGAGGTCGTTGGGGATGAAGCAAAGAGTGTATTCAAAGACGCAAATGACATGCTCGACAGTTTATGTGCCAATAAAAAGCTTAAAGCTAAAGGCCGAGTGGGCATCTTTCCTGCTAATTCTCAAGGTGAAGATGTGCTGGTATTTAGCCCTGATGCGCGCAAAGATGTCGATAGCAAGGATGTTCAAAATATAACAGGGTCTCACATAGGCGTTGCTCATCATTTACGTCAACAAACACACAAGCCCAAAGGACCAAATTACTGCTTAAGTGATTTTGTTATGCCTTTGTCACAACATCGAACTGATTACATGGGCGCTTTTGCTGTAACCGCTGGTATTGGTGAGGATGAACTCGCTAAGGCCTACGAAGCCGACGGTGACGACTACAACTCTATTATGAGTAAAGCGATTGCAGACAGACTTGCAGAAGCCTTTGCTGAATACTTACATGAAAAAGTGCGCAAAGAATTATGGGGTTACAGCAAAGGTGAGCAGCTAGATAACGAAGCACTTATTGGTGAAAAATATCAAGGCATTCGTCCTGCACCAGGCTACTCGGCTTGTCCGGAACATACTGAAAAGCAGTTAATTTGGGACTTATTGGATGTGGAAGCAACCATTGGTATGCAGTTAACTTCTAGTTATGCTATGTGGCCGGGGGCATCTGTTTCAGGTTGGTATTTCGCGCATCCAGAGGCCCGCTATTTTGCTGTAGCAAAAATTCAACAGGATCAACTTAAAGACTATGCTATGCGAAAAGATTGGCCGATTGAAGAAGCTGAAAAGTGGTTAACACCTAATTTGAATAATTAAGCTTTATCAGTTTGCGTTAGATTTTGCTGTGCACTCTCTTATGATGGACTGCATAGCTATCGCATTTTTCTATTTGCTTTTGATGTCGTAACTGTTGGTCGTATTAGTTTTGAGATAGTGATTTAATGCACTAAAGTAAGACGTTTTTTTGTTTTTAATTAGGATACATAGTGGAACAGAAACCGTTTAGTCAAGCTTGCGAAAATAATAAGACACCGATTTTACAACAGCTTAAAAAAGCATTTTCTTCAGTCCACAGTGTGCTTGAGATCGGTTCGGGGACTGGCCAACACGCTGCGTACTTCGCGCGCAACTTATCTCACTTACACTGGCACTGTTCCGATGTTGAAGAATACCACGACGGTATTAATCAGTGGATTGATGAATTTCCAAGCAAGAATCTGCATCGTCCTTTCACTTTAAAGTTAGCTCGAGATGAGTGGGTTGGCACTTCAGTTCTTTCAAATCAGTCATTTGATGGGGTATATACAGCCAATACTGCTCATATAATGCTCGAGCACGAAATTCAATCACTGATGCAGTCAGTCGCTGCTCATTTACCTAAGAACGGTGTGTTTTGCCAATATGGGCCTTTTATCGTCGATGGTAAATTTAGCAGTCAAAGCAACCAGGATTTTCATGAAAAGTTACTGTTAAATGGTCGCGGAGGTTACCGTGATATAGATCAACTCGCTTCTTGGGCTCCGCAACTAGTACTGAGCTCAAACGTTAATATGCCTGCAAATAACATGATGTTGGTATGGCAAGCTAAATAGCACCTACTAGGTTTTAAAATAGTACAATAAAGAAGCCCCAAATTATATTTGGGCTTCTTTTTGGGCCGTCAAATTACCAAATACGGACACGATCCTCTGGTGCAAGATACAGCGCATCATCTGGTTGCACGTCAAAAGCGGTATACCAAGCATCGTGATTTCGCGGTGCTTGCGCCCTGTATCGACCCGGAGCATGCGTGCCGGCCCGAAGTTGATTGAGCATGCTTTGTTCAGTGCGTTTTTCGCGCCAAACTTGTGCCCAAGCTAAAAAGAAACGTTGGTCGCCAGTTAGCCCCTCAATAATCGGCGCTTCTTTGCCTTTTAAAGATAATTGATAAGCGTGGTAAGCCATAGAAAGTCCACCTACATCACCAATGTTCTCCCCCAAGCTGTTGCTCCCATTCACAAAGTTACCTTCGATAGGTTCATATTCACTGTATTGGGCGGCGAGTTTGTCGGTTTTAACATCAAATGCAGCGCGGTCTTCTGCCGTCCACCAGTTACGCTGAATCCCATTGGCATCAGATTTTGAACCTTGGTCATCAAAGCCATGTCCCATTTCATGCCCGATAACAGCGCCTATTGCGCCATAGTTAACCGCGTCATCAGCATTTGGATCAAAGAAAGGGGCTTCTAAAATAGCGGCAGGAAATACAATTTCATTAAACGAACTATTGTAATAGGC
The DNA here is from genome assembly GCA_047621375.1 of Glaciecola sp. Classification (GTDB taxonomy): domain Bacteria; phylum Pseudomonadota; class Gammaproteobacteria; order Enterobacterales; family Alteromonadaceae; genus Glaciecola. The sequence continues at coordinate 1,483 of JBLHOI010000071.1, read as the reverse complement.
ATTCACTCGCTGTGGTGCCATACCCCAGCGTTCTCTGTCTGTTTTTAGCAGTTCACGTTCAACACTTTGTGATTGAAAAAATTGGCGTAAGTTCTGGATATTACCGATGAGATCATCAGTGCCAATAACAACACCTTCAAACGATTGCCATTCGTCTGGGTAGCCAATTTTTGGGCGAAACGCCATCAACTTCTCTTTGGCGTTCACTTTTGTTTCACTCCCCATCCAATCAAGATTGTCGATACGCTCGCCGAGGGCTTTGCGCAAATTCTCAACTAAGCTTGCCATCTTTTCTTTAGAGCTTTCTGGAAAATATTTTTCTACATAAACTTTACCGATGGCAAAACCTAATGACTGCGTTCCTGACATCTCAGAAATAGCTCTCTTCCAACGCGGTCTGGGTTCTTTTTGTCCGTTTAACATTGTCCCATAAAATGCAAAGTTGTTCAGATAGACCTCGTCTGAAAGCGTATCAGAGTTATTGCTAATAGTATGGTAACGCAGGTAGTCTTTCCAAACTGAGAGTGGTTGACTATTAACTAGTTTGATCATTTCCTTTACCGGCTCTGGTTGGGTAATGTTCAAATCTGGAACTTTATAACCAGAGGACGCAAAATAGGTATCCCAGTCAAAGCCAGTATATTCGTTTAGCAAATCGGCACGACTAATTTGGTTGAGTGTCAGGTCACGGTTTCTGCGCTTTTCACGGGGCCATTGTGCCTCTGCAATTTTTGTCTCCAATGCAATAATTTGTTCAGCTTTTTTCTCTGCATCTTCAACGCCGATAAAAGAGAGGGTCTTGGCGATGTTTTCTTTATAGGCAGTTAGAATGTCATTAAAACGCTCGGTATCTGTTAAATAGTAACTGCGGTCAGGCAGACCAAGACCGCCTGCACCTACAGACATTTGATATGCATTTGGATCTATTCGGTTAAAGCCAAGTCCGGAGTTTATTGGGCTTGTCACTCCTGAAATCCATGCGTTACCAAAAACTGAGGTTAAATCGATAACAGAGTCAATATCATCGATTTGATCCAATACTGGTTGGATTGGCTGCAAACCTTTAGCATTTATGCTATCAATATCCATAAATGCATTGTAGAAGTTAGCAATGAGTTGCTCTTCAAACGATAAGTCTTTTGCCTTGCTAATATCATCAATAATTTGTTTAACGCGATCTTCGCTGCGATCAGCTAATAATGAAAAAGCACCATAACGTGTTTTGTCCGACGGCATCTCAAAATTGTCATACCAAGTACCACTTGCATGCATGAAAAAATCGTCACCTGGTTTAATCTCTAGATTGCGTGCAGCTAGCTCAATACCAAAGACACCTAACTCGGGATTGGCGTTTAATTGCTCTAGTTTGGTTTGAGCATCTTGCGCTTCTTGGGTAGTCGTTATGCTGTCTTTTTTCATTGAATCACAAGCACCAAGCATCAAGCTGCTGAGTATAGCAATGGATAAAATTGATCTCTTCATT
>JBLHOI010000070.1:0-8282 GCA_047621375.1 Glaciecola sp. | reverse complement strand
TGCAATCGCCTTTATCGTTTTGTTTACGATTGGCGGTTTGTCGGGGCTGATGCTTGCGATTACGCCAGCTGACTTTCAGTACCACGATACGTATTTTGTGGTTGCACACTTTCATTATGTCCTAGTGACGGGCGCGGTGTTCTCCATCATGGCCGCTGTTTACTATTGGTTACCAAAGTGGACGGGTAAAATGTTCGACATCACATTGGCCAAATGGCATTTCTGGTGTTCACTTATTTCGGTTAACGTTTTGTTCTTTCCTATGCATTTTGTAGGACTCGCGGGCATGCCTCGTCGTATTCCTGACTATGCATTGCAGTTTGCTGATATCAATAAATGGGTTAGCATCGGTGGATTCGCCTTTGGTTTGTCTCAATTAATTTTTCTCGTGTTAATTATAAAAGCGTGTAGAAAGATTGGTGAGCCAGTATCTGACCAAGTTTGGGAGGGTGCTGAAGGCTTAGAGTGGGAAATTCCTTCACCCGCGCCTTATCATACGTTTGCAACACCACCGTTCATTAAATAGCAAAGGGATAGTGTAAGTATGTCTGAACAGCCTGAATCTAAGCATACAACCGAAAAATCCAGTGTTGCGCTCGAAACTGAGCGCACATCTGATATTCAGCTACCGAAGACACGTGCTCAGATGGCAGCAGAAAATGCAAGAACGGCAAAAAAGCTCGTGCTTGTGGTTATCGGTATGTTGGGATTCAGCTTTGCGTTAGTTCCTTTGTACGATGTTTTTTGTGATCTTACGGGACTAAATGGAAAACCGTCAAACCAAGCGGCTGTTTATGAATCGGTCGTCATAGATGAGTCTAGGACAGTAAAAGTCGAATTTATTACGCGTACACATTCTGGTATGGCTTGGGAATTTGAGGCGCGGACTACAGATATTAGACTACACCCTGGACAAATGGGTGCAGTTGAATTTTATGTTCGAAACCCAACTGACCATGACATTATCGCACAAGCTATACCCTCAATATCACCTGGAACGGCAGCGTTGTATGTTAATAAAACAGAGTGTTTTTGCTTCAAACATCAACCGCTAAAGGCGGGAGAAGAAGCGTTAATGCCTATGAAGTTTTATGTTGACCCACAACTTCCAAAAGATATTACAGTTTTAACATTGCAGTACACGCTATATGACATATCCGCGACGGTAAAACCCGCTGCAGTTGTTGCCATGAACAATAGCTAATGGAGAATAAAATGGCTCAAGAACAATACCAGAAATATTACGTACCCGAACAAAGCATCTGGCCAATAATTGGTGCAGTAGCATTGTTTTTAATCGCAGTTGGCGCGGGCAACTTTGTCATCGAAACCACCCGAGATAAAAGTGGTTATGGTTTCTATATTCTCATGGCAGGTTTCGCCTTATTATTGGTTATGCTCGTGGGCTGGTTTAAAAACCAAATCGATGAATCAATGAGTGGACTTTACAGTGCTCAGTTAGGTCGTTCATACAGACAAGGTATGGCATGGTTCATATTCTCTGAAGTTATGTTCTTCGCCGCTTTTTTCGGTGCTTTGTTTTATGCCCGAACAATAAGCATTCCATGGTTAGGCGGTGCGTCCAATAATGCGAGTACTAACGAAGTTTTGTGGAATGGTTTTCAAGCTACGTGGCCTTTGTTAACAACGCCTGCTGATGCAATAACAACAGGAGAGGCTTCAACCCGAGCGATGCCTTGGACCGGACTTCCGCTTATTAACACAGCCTTATTATTAGCTTCTTCAGTAACACTGCATTACGCACATGTTGGTTTGGAACAAGTAAAAAGAAAACAACTAATGTGGCTACTTGGTGCCACTATCGTATTAGGCAGTATCTTCGTCGTTTTGCAAGTACAAGAATATATCCACGCCTATGTCGATTTGGGTTTGAAGCTTGATTCGGGCGTCTACGGTAATACATTCTTTCTGCTAACCGGTTTTCACGGAATGCATGTTACTTTAGGAACGATCATACTTATTGTGTTGTTCTTCAGATGTTGGAAGGGACATTTTACGCCTAAAGAACACTTTGCGTTCCAAGCTGGCAGTTGGTATTGGCACTTTGTTGATGTTGTTTGGGTAATGTTATTTTTCTTCGTGTATATTTTGTAACAACAAAAAAGGCCATTTCATACGAGGTGGCCTTTGCAGTTGCGATTACGGTGTGTCTATTAGCTTTTTATAACGGCTTGGAGTTATTGACGTAAACTAATATGGTTTTGGGTTGGGTTGGATGATACCGGTTGCCACTGCAATTAGGATAAGCCCAATAATGAGGGCGGACGCGAGCACACGTCGACCGATATATTTACTCATGTTTTTCTCTTGATCATTTTTCAGCATGCTTACCATTGCTTGAAAGAGACTAAATATCATAAAAACGAGTAGCCCACCAATGGCCAATTTTACGTATAACACTTGCACACTCCCTATATAGTAGTTCACTCTATTGCTGAGTTTTAAAGGATTTTGAAAGGTCATTATAAGAATATGTGGATTCGAAAACTTCCTATACTACCTACCATAATCACTTTATTGTGTGTTGTCATTATGTTTGCTCTAGGTATTTGGCAATTAGAACGAAAAGCGCAAAAAGACACTCGTCTAGCGCAAATTATTGAGCGTCAATCGAATAGGCCTTACAAGCTTTCCGAGCTATTGACTGAGCACGCAGTTAGTCACAACAGTGATGCAGATATTCAGGATTTCCCAGTTAGCTTTGCTGGGACAGCTCAACTGGATACTTTGTTTTTTATCGACAACAAGATAGTGTCAGGTAGAGTCGGGTATGAACTAGTCATGCCGATAATAACAATAGGTGGTGATATTGTACTTGCCAACTTTGGTTGGTTGAGAGGCAACGGTATACGCGGCCAATTACCTGAACTGAGAGCGGAATTAAGGGCTTTATTTAGTAATCAATCCTTAGATTTTACTGGTGTTGTGAGTTATCCATCAATTAACACAATGGTATCTGAAACTAATATGACGTTTGGGCAGTTTCCAGCGTTGCTACAACAAATAGACCTGACACAAATCCAACAGCATTTAAGCGCAACGGGTCTTTTACAGTCAGAAAAGCTTTTTCCCTTTGTGGTCAACTTAGCACCTGAACCTACTTCAGAATTTGTACGCAATTGGCAACCGGTCGTAATGAGTCCTGAAAAGCACTTAGGTTATGCGGTGCAATGGTTTGGCTTAGGGATCGCAGCACTGACCATTTATCTCCTCAGCCTGATGAAACTAGTTAAAATCAAAAATAATAAAGAGAAATAACATGCAACAAAAATCAAAAAAAATCACCGCTGTGGCACTTATCCTTGTTTTTACTCTTCCAGTCATACTTGCAAAACTCGCATTAGAAAATGAATGGTTCAATAAAGGCGCGACGAATAAAGGACAATTGTTAAGTCCAATTATTGAAGCGGGTGATCTGTTCATAATAGAAGGTGAAGAGCCGCATTGGCGTTTAGCTTACATTATTCCTGATGTTTGTGATGCAGCGTGTGAGAACGCAATTTTTAGCATCAGCCAAGTGCGCACTGCGGTTGGTCGTGCAATGGATCGCGTTGACGCTGTTTTTATCGCGACTGAAAATAGTGACGTAAAGGCAGTTGCAAACCTAGAAAAGAATAACTTTGGCAAATTGTTAACAACTGAAATAAAAAATGTTAATAACTTGTTTCAACAAACCGGTAATAATGGTATTTTCTTGGTAGATACGCTGGGTAACGTGATACTCAAATTCAATACAACACTTGAGCGTGAACAAGCGATTATGGATAGTCGCGACATTTTAGCGGATCTCCGCAAATTATTAAAATTGTCTCGGATCGGTTAGAACAGGATATACGAATAATGAAGAAGTTGGTGCTCGTCAGTATATTTTTAGCACTATTAGTCATTGTCCTTGGCGCTTATACGCGGCTAACGGATGCAGGGTTAGGATGTCCAGACTGGCCAGGTTGTTATGGAACCTTACTGGTTCCTCAATCTGAAGAGTTAGTAGAGCGCGCAAATCAAGCTTTTCCTGAAAGACCGGTAGAAGCTGAAAAAGCATGGAACGAAATGATCCATCGCTATTTTGCTGCGGGCTTGGGTTTTTTAATAGTCGTCATATTTTTTACGTCAGTAGTGAAAAAAATGCGTGGTTTTGCTGGTCCTATTAAACTCCCGTTCTTAATATTAGTTTTGGTGTGCTTCCAAGGTGCCTTGGGGATGTGGACCGTTACCCTCAATCTTCTACCCGTTGTTGTCATGGGTCATTTACTCGGTGGCTTTACTGTTCTGTCTTGTTTGTTCTTACTTTATTTGCGATTAACGCCTTACCGTATCCCGGGTGGTGACATACAAGTTAGACGCTACGCTAAGTTTGCTGCATTGGGCATTGTGGTTTTAGTTTGGCAAATTGCCCTTGGCGGTTGGACGAGTGCAAATTATGCTTCGCTTGCTTGCACAGAGCTGCCTATATGCGAAGGCGATTGGTTTGGCAATTTAGATATCGCCGGCGCTTTCAGTGTTCCTGTAGCACACAACTATGAATTTGGTGTGCATGACTATGAGGAGCGCGCCACCATGCACGTAATGCATCGAATAGGTGCCATTATTACGTTTATTTACTTGTGTTGGTTAGCAATTACAATTTATACCCGCTCTTCATCAGGTTTACTTAAACGACTCGCAACTATTATGACGCTCATATTAGGAGCTCAAGTATTGTTGGGCGTAAGCAACGTTGTTTATAGCCTGCCACTAACAGTTGCTGTTCTGCATAACGCGGTTGCCGCTTGTTTATTACTCGTTATGGTCCTCCTCACCTACACAATGTATCGGAAGTATTAACATGACTGAGTTTACTGTATTGAATTTTTTAAGGAGAAGCGCATGAGTCAACAAGCTATTGCTTCCAAAGTGATTCGCGGTCAAGCTACGTGGCATGACTATTATGAAATGACCAAACCTCGTGTTGTGATGCTGTTGTTGCTCACTGCGCTAGTCGGCATGTGTCTCGCTACAGAAACCTGGATTGACCCGCAAGTATTGGTCTTTGGAATGCTGGGTATTGGTTTACTCTCATCTTCCGCCGCCGTCATTAATCATGTTGTTGATCATAAAATTGATAGTCTAATGGCTCGAACGTTTAATCGCCCTGTTGCAACAGGTAAAGTGTCACCAAAACGAGCGCTTATCTTCGCGTTTGTTATCGGTGCAATCGGTTTCGTGTCATTGGCACTGTTCGTCAATATGCTAACCGCATGGTTAACCTTAGCTAGCCTTGTTGGTTACGCGTTTATTTACACCTCCTATCTAAAGCGAGCGACACCACAAAACATTGTAATCGGTGGTCTAGCCGGTGCAGCGCCTCCACTTTTGGGTTGGACCGCGGTAACTGGCGATATTCATGCTTATGCCCTGTTACTGGTGTTAATTGTATTTACCTGGACACCTCCGCATTTTTGGGCTTTAGCTATTCACCGTGAAAAAGACTATGCCAAAGCGAAAATACCCATGTTACCTGTAACCCATGGTATTGATTTTACCAAAACCTGTGTGTTGTTATATACGATCTTGTTGTGCTTAGTTTGTATCCTGCCTTATTTGGTCGATATGAGTGGGTTAATTTACCTGATCGGGTCTACAATTTTGAATGCTGGGTTCATGTATTACGCTATTAAGTTGAAGTATAAACCAACTGAAACAACCGCCATGGACACCTTCAAATTTTCCATACTGCATCTCATGATTTTATTTGTAGTATTGCTGGCCGATCACTACATTCCTTTATAAATTATTCTGTTATATTAAGGTCTACAGACGTGGGCCTTTATGTATTTCCTGAATGAGAGTTTGTCTATATGAATCAAAATAAATGGGTAGCTGTTGCCGCCATCGTTTCTTTAATTTTTGGAATTTATTTAGCAGTTACTATTGCGCCACCCGACAGTATGAAAAAACCACTCAGCAAACAAACTAAACATATGAGTTGGTATCCTCAAGCGCGTGCTCTACATGACTTTGTTCTCACAAATCATAATAATCAAGTAATGACCAATGCCGACCTTCACGGAAAATGGACGCTTGCTTTTGTAGGATACACATTCTGTCCTGATATTTGTCCCGTCACACTAGCAGAAATAAGCAAAATTTATCCAGAACTGGTGCAACAAGCTTCAACTATACCACTACAAGTTTGGTTTTTATCCGTTGACCCAAGACGAGATACGACGGAGCGGTTAAACGAATATATCAATTATTTCAATAAGGATTTTATTGCTAGCACGGGGCCCCACGATCAGTTATTCCCGCTAGTACGCAGTATGGGCATGATGTACGCTATGAGCGATGATATGAGCAATCCAAATTATCTAGTCGATCACAGTGCTTCAATTGTCGTGATCAATCCTGATGGACATGTAATCGGGCGATTCAAGCCGAAGCAGGAACTTGGTCAATTATCGATTAGCGATATGCAAGAGTTAAAGGAAGATATTCCAATACTGCTTAAACAGTATTAAACGGAATTTGTTAAGTGAACATTCAGCGTGGTAAATTGTTGCAGTCTGCAGCTATCGCGGAGCTGATATTCGCTTCTGAGCCTACATTACTTAGCTTTTTATTCGGTGGCGATCTTCAATCCAAGGCATATTTAATACAAGCTTGCAATCAACCTCAAGGCCAGTTTAGTGCTAACTATCATTGGGTTGCCTCGCAAAATGATAAAAAAGTAGAGGGTATATGCGCCTCATGGCTCTTTGTTATGCCAGTTGCGTTTCAACAAGGGACTATTTCTTCTTTAACCGCGTTTTTGCAGCCACAGCAAATTATTCATCTTCTGGCCTACAATCAATCCCTTGATCACTGTTTCCCCCCGCCTGCGTCTTATCAAACCTGTATTGGCCATGTGTCGATCGTACCAACAAGTCGGCGCACAGGTGTCGCTACCGCGCTTATTGAGCATGTAATACATGATGCAAGAGAAAACAAGAAACGTGAACTTATTCTAGATGTCGATATAGTCAACAGCGATGCGGTTCAGTGTTACTTGAAGGCGGGTTTCGTTGAAATAAAGCAAACCAGATTCGAAGCAACGCAACAAACATTCGCTAGAATGGTATTGCGTATTTAGTGACAAACCAGTACTTATAATATTACCGCGGATTTAATCAAGGAAAGTTCCATCTTGTTTGGGGGTAAAAAATGGAATTGAATACCAATAAAATCTATCGCTTTCTTTCACACTTGGGGCAGTGCAATTTACTCTCGTTCGGCCGGGGTAAAATGGGTCCGTAATATTGATACTAAAACCTTTTTCAGTTTGTGTTATGGGCAATGAATCTGCGCCAAAAAAACAGGCAATACGACTAAATTTGATATCATCTAGTAAAACATCAATCTGTATTTCACCAATAATATCTTCTATTTTAATTACATAACGATTCGGCCTCACTGCCATTACAGGCATTGCCAAACTGTTTATTTTGGTAAACAAGGTATCAAGGTTCGCAAACCTTCCTGCTGCAGGATAACGAGGTAGAGATTGTAAGTCACTGAATTTTCCTACCCCCCCAGAATGTTGTCCCAGACCGATATAGCCCATTTCCTTTACCATCGCTTTCAAGTCAACGTTAAATTCGCCAAATGGGTATGCTAGCCATTTTTTTGAATAGCCGAGTTGCGCGCTCAATGCCTCTTCCGCCATGTTAATATTTTGCTTCACTCTGGCCAACCACGTAACCTCGTTTTCATTTGGGTGCCTGTCGAGTAGATGCAAGTGGTCAAGAGTGTGATTTGCAAAAGTGACCCCTTCTTTACTCATTTTTTTAACTTCTTTCCACGATAATTGAGAATTCAAGGTGTCGATTCGAGCAGGATTAATAAAAATCGTATAATCGAACTCATACTTCCTCATAATTGGGTGTCCGTTCACCAATATATTTTTAAAGCCATCGTCAAATGTGATAACCACAGGCCTCTCAGGAAGTGAGGTAGGGTTATTGAGGCCATCTAACGCGGCTTCTAATGAAATAACATTATGGTGCTCAGCCAAGTAGGCCATATGCTGTGCAAACTCTGCTGGCGAGACTGACGTGCTTCGCGGCGTCTGAGTGCTGACATGGTGATACATTAGAATAACGAAGCTATTTTGAGTGCCGCTTTGTGTAAGACTAACCTCTGTTGTAGTGACAGGGTCTTGCCTTCCTTGTGCCAGTAAGACAACTGATTTCTTGGATTCTTCGATAACTGACTCTGGCCTATCTACTTGTGCGGCATCGGTCGAA
>JBLHOI010000069.1:0-8405 GCA_047621375.1 Glaciecola sp. | reverse complement strand
GCAGCGCTCACTTTCGGGGCGCCTACCAACGTTCCCATATTCATACAAGCTTGGTAGGCATGCAATGCGTCTAAATCGTCTCGCAGTTCGCCAACAACACGAGAAACCAAGTGCATAACATGTGAATAGCGGTCTACTTTTAAAAGCTCTTTAACATGTCGAGTACCCGCTTTACTGACTTTAGCGACGTCATTTCTGGCCAAATCGACCAACATAATATGTTCTGACTTTTCTTTTTCATCTTGGCGTAAATTTAACTCTAATCGACTGTCTAAATCATAGTCGATAGACCCATCGGCTCTTTTGCCTCGAGGTCTTGTTCCAGCTATTGGATATACTTCGACCACATTACTTTTCTTATCATATTTCAAGGCTGACTCAGGCGATGCGCCAAACATCGTAAAATCTTGGTCACTTAAATAAAACATGTACGGAGATGGATTCTGTATCTTCAATTGTTGATATGCAGCGAGTGGCGATGGGCACGGCAAACTGAACGAACGAGAGGGAACGACTTGGAAAATATCACCGTCAAGTATGTGTTCTTTCAGTGCGATAACGTCTGCACAATATTGAGCATCAGATTTATCTACTTTTAGCGTCATGTTCTCAACACTTTCGGCAGCTGATATTGCCGCAGGAAGAGATGCTAGTTCATGTTTTATTTGTTCTAAGCGTTGATGAATACCAAAATAATGTTGAGCGACATGTGGGCCACTGAATACCGAACCAATTATTTGTGTGTGCGCATTTTGATGATCAATCAACAGCAAGGTTTCAGCTAAATAGAAAACATATTCGGGGCAATTATTGTCACCGAATATAGCGTCTGGTAAATTTTCAAAGGTGCCCAGTAGATCGTACGAAAATACGCCGCCTAAAAAGAGTGCATTGGGGTGATCACGCAAGGTTTGAATGCTTTCGGTTAAGGTACGCAGAACGTCAAATACGCTAGCTTGCTTTAGACGAGAGTCTTCGTCCAGATTTTGATTGACCGCTGGAAACTCAAAAAGAATACTATTTTTTAATACTTCTTGGCTTGAATGATAGGGTTTTAATTTTTCTATTAATAGTGGGAAAACAGAACGTCCATTCGCCGTAAGTGCGGTAATTGTGACGCTTTGATCATTGCATTCAATGCGGATAGCAGCATCAATTAATAACAGACTTTTTAAGTTTGCTTTACTGTCAATTTCTGCAGACTCCAGCAACAAACTGTTTTCTTTTCCTAGCGCTTGGTATGCCAATAAGGGATCACTAACATAGGGTCCATCTACGATAATACTTTCAACCTGACCTGGTTGTTGTCCTAACTCTGCTAAACTCATTTTCATTCTCGTTTTATGGCTACTCGAAGCTGCTGGGTTGGCTTCGATCTATTATCTCATTTTTACTCGTTTAATTTTTGTTATTTATTTTCGGGTAAAAATTAATCGAAAAAAAAGCCCGTTAAACGGGCTTAAGTATTGCGAAACGAACACGTTCACACAGCCCTTATTTAAGGTTGTGCCACCACCAAATATTTTTCTGGATGATACAATTTACGTTTGTAAGCTTCATATCACCTGATTGTGTAGGAGTTGTTGTCAATGTGTTCTCTTAATTTATAAATTTGTGTCCAAGCTACTCGTATTTTGCGCAAGGCATATTTATACGTTTTGCTTTCATGTACAATGCATAGAAGAAAACAAATCAGTCTTTATGTCAAGCATAGTGACTATTTTAGTTGTTATATTTAAGAAGAAGACCCTTTGAAAATAGATTTACATTGTCATTCAACGTGCTCAGATGGTGCACTAACGCCGGTCGAATTGGTTCAACGCGCCCAACAAATGCAAGTTGACGTGCTAGCGATTACCGACCATGACACCGTGGCTGGTATTTCGATCGCGCGTGATTACGTTGCAAATAGTAACATCAAATTAAACGTTATAGCGGGCATTGAACTGTCTACGTCCTGGCATGGATTTGACATTCATGTCGTTGGATTACGCGTTGATAACGATGATCCTATTTTTTTAGAACGTTTAGAAGGTCAGTTGGCCGAACGCGATAAACGGGCAGAGCGGATTTGTGAAAAATTAGCAAAATGTGGCCACCAAGGCATTTACGACATTGCGTTAGAAATTGCTGGTGGCGCGCAAATTTCACGAAATCATATTGCCAAAGCGTTGGTACAAAAATCAATTTGTACGCATCCGCAGCAGGCCTTCAGTAAGTATTTAGGTAAGAATAAGAAGGCGCACGTCAGCCCAAAATGGATAAGCATTCAAGAGGCAATTGAATGGATACACGAGTCTGGTGGACAAGCCGTGTTAGCGCATCCAGGCCACTACGACATGACGACGAAATGGTTGCGTAGGCTTGTTGCTGAGTTTGCTGAGGCAGGTGGTGATGCAATGGAAATAACGCATCCAAATATGGCGGCTGATAAGAAAAGATTACTCCAACAAATTATGGCAGAGAATGCTTTGCTCGCCTCCGTAGGCTCTGACTTTCATTTTCCAAGTCGGTTTACAGAGTTAGGCCGTCGTTTGGACATTCCTCTTGCATGCAAACCGGTATGGCACAGTTGGGATTTAGCGACATCTGATGAGGGAATTATATGAGTCAATTTTTTTATATGCATCCAGAAAATCCGCAAATACGCTTAATCAAACAGGCTTGTGAAATTATACGAGCAGGCGAAGTGATTGTTTATCCAACTGACTCGGGCTATGCCATTGGGTGTCAAATGGAAAACAAAAAGGCGTTAGAGCAGATTTGCCGCATTAGAGATCTTGGCAAAGACCATAATTTTACGCTTATGTGCAGAGATATGTCTGAATTGTCGCTATATGCACGAGTTGATAATGCGGCTTTTAGGCAAATCAAAAATAACACTCCAGGGCCTTATACGTTTATTTTAAAAGCGACAAAAGAAGTACCTAAACGCTTGCAAAATCCGAAAAAGAAAACAATTGGTATTCGGGTACCTAATAATCCAATCGCATTGGCATTGCTGGAAGAACTCGGAGAGCCTTTGATGTCAGCAACCCTAATATTACCTAATGCGTCGATGGCTGAGACTGATCCCGACGAAATCAGGGATAAACTTGAAAAACTCGTTGGTTTGATTATTCATGGTGGCTACTTGGGTGAAGAACCAACGACCGTTATTGATATGTCTGAGGGTGAAACTCATGTCATTCGAGTTGGAAGTGGCGATCCTTCGCCTTTTGAATGAGTCAAAACAACACGCCTACCGACAATAAAAAAGTAGCAGACCTTGTTCAAATTAGGGAACAGCATCCGCTTGCGTTAGCTTTTGTGAATGGTGAGGCAATAATTGACAAACCCGAAGACCTCTATATCCCCCCTGATGCGCTTGAAGTCATCTTAGAAAGCTTTGAGGGGCCTCTCGATTTATTGTTGTACCTGATCCGTCGCCAAAAATTCGATATTGTTGATTTACCGGTATTACAAATTACTCAACAGTATATGACATACGTCAATGTAATCACCGATGCCAAGCTTGATCTGGCCGGTGAATACCTGCTAATGGCGGCCATGCTAGCGGAAATAAAGTCCCGTTTACTGTTGCCAAAACATACCCACTATCTGGAAGAGGAAGAAGACCCGCGTGCAGAGTTAATTCGACGCTTGAAAGAATATGAGCAAATAAAAAAAGCGGCAGAGAAACTCGATGTAATACCTAGAATTGAACGTGATAATTTCAGATCATCTGCAAGTACGAGCGAGAGTGTGCAACCGATAAAGCATTTACCGGCAGTAACGCTGCAAGAAATAGCCTTTGCTTTTCATTCGGCTATGCAACGTGCTCAAGCATACGAACATCATCAAATTGGGAAAGAAGCGTTGTCCACTCGTGAGAGAATGTCTTACATCATGCAACAATTGAATTATGAGACCTATATTGAACTTTCTTGCTTAATTTCATTGTCAGAAGGAAAAGCGGGTGTAGTAGTAACGTTTATTGCTATTTTAGAATTAGTTAAAAGTGGATTAATTTTGTGTTCCCAAGAGTCCGCATTTAGCAATATTCATGTGAAACTGGGAGAAATTGAGTACGCGGAAATGTAAGTCCTCCCCATTATTGAGAATAATTTTTCGCAATATTTGTTAAATACACAATGTAGTGATAATTACCGCAGTCGTTTGCTGCAAAATAAGGTAAAATACGCCATCAATCGACTAAAAGTGTGCCATTTACATCAGTAGTGTGAAACTTTTAAAGCGGATGAAGTTTGTGAGTGGGCTCGTGCCTCGACGCACATTGGATAACGCAGATGCAAAAGATTAACGAAACACAATTGAAACAACTAATAGAAGCTGGGATTTTCGTCGCTGACGGACCACTTAGTATTGACGTTATGAAAAACACGTTTTTAAGCGATTTTTTGGTGTCAACGGCACAAATTAAACAAGTCTTGGGCGAACTTGAACTTGACTACGCGCCCCGTGGTATTCATTTAGTGAAAGTGGCAACGGGTTATCGCTTTCAATCCGACGATGGTCTGGGAGCATTGTTAAGCAAACTATGGCAGGAAAATGCACCCAAATATAGTCGCGCTATGATGGAAACCTTAGCGCTGATTGCTTATCGTCAGCCTATTACGCGTGGCGAGATAGAAGAGATAAGAGGAGTGTCGGTAAGTAGTTACATTGTGAAGTCACTCTCAGAAAGAAATTGGGTTAAAGTGATTGGCCATAAAGAAGTACCCGGCAGGCCGGCGCTATTAGCGACCACAAAAACATTTTTGGATTATTTTTCATTATCAACGTTAGCCGAATTACCATCAGCGGATGAGTTTGCTGAAAGTTTAGAGCGAGCGATGAGTGCAGCTGATATGGAAGTTAATACGCCAAATAACGAAAATTTACATTAAGACGTAATGGCCTCTACCGCTCTTTTAGATCAACTAAAATTGAAATGTAGAGTTCAGTACGCCCTAAACGTTTTATTGAATTTCAATATGAAGTTCAACATCAAATTAAGTGAAGAAAAAACATGACTGATAGTCAAGAAACAGAAAAATTACAAAAAGCACTCGCCAACAATGGCGTAGGTTCGAGAAGAGAAATGGAGCGTTGGATACAAGAAGGACGTGTTTCAGTGAACGGTCAAATGGCCACCTTGGGTGATCGCGTTGCGGTAACCGACCAAATTCGTGTCGATGGACATCTTATCTCGCGTAGTGCTGAAAAATCTACTTGTCGTATATTGATGTACAACAAACCTGAAGGTGAACTGTGCTCGCGTAACGACCCAGAAGGCAGAGCCACTGTATTTGAACGTTTACCAAAAATAATTGCTGATCGTTGGATTGCCGTCGGCAGGCTGGATATCAATACAAGTGGACTCCTGTTATTTACCAATGATGGTGAATTAGCTAACCGCCTGATGCATCCTCGGCATGAAATTGAGCGCGAATATGCGGTTAGAATTTTCGGTGAAGTTACGCCTCAGATGCTAAGAGTATTGCAAAAAGGAGTCGAGCTAGATGACGGTATGGCGAAATTTACACACATACACGTGCGCCCGACCGATGATGAAAGCCAAAACCAGTGGTTTAATGTGACTTTATCAGAGGGCCGCAACCGTGAGGTGAGACGCTTGTGGGAGTCACAAGGCGTGCAGGTTAGCCGTTTAATGCGTGTGCGCTATGGTAACCTAGAATTACAAAAACGCTTACCTCAGGGCGCTTGGATTGAATTAGATCTAGTGAGAGTAAATCAACTGAGAAATATGGTGCAGTTGCCGAACGAGACTGAAACTATGTTGAATATTCAAGACGACAAATTGGATCACACGAGGTTGAGTAGAATGCGTCGGTCAGTTAAAAAGCATAAACTGAATAAAGCAGGGCAGGGCAGACGCAATGCCTCTCAAGCAAGAACTAAGAAGTAAAGTGACGACAATGGTTTTAACATCATGCGAATAGCGCTAGGGATAGAATACGACGGTTCAACATATTATGGGTGGCAACGTCAAAACGATTTTATTAGTGTGCAAGAAAAACTTGAATTAGCGTTAGAGAAAATAGCATTAGAAAAAATTGTTGTAACGTGCGCTGGGCGCACCGACGCAGGTGTTCATGCGACCTATCAGGTTGTGCATTTCGATACAGAGGTGCAAAGACCGACGAAAGCGTGGACGCGCGGTGTGTGTACTCATCTGCCAAAGAATATCAGTGTAAAATGGGCAAAGTTTACGACACCCGAGTTCCATGCTCGATTTTCAGCTACCTCCAGACGTTATCGGTATATAATTTATAACAATCCATTGCGTACAGCTATCTTACATGCGGGCATTACCCACGTATATTATCCTTTGGACGCGAATAGGATGCATGCCGCAGCACAGTGCTTGGTTGGAAGTAACGATTTTTCGTCATTCCGCGGGGCTAATTGCCAGTCAAGGTCTCCAGTGCGCCGTATGGAAGAGATTTCGGTGATTCGAAAAGGCGATTATCTTATTGTAGAAGTGGCTGCCAATGCCTTCCTTCATCATATGGTACGTAATATTGTGGGGTCGTTAATCAGGGTTGGTACGCATGAGGAAACGGTTAGCTGGATGAAAGATACACTTGATGCTAAAGACCGTAAAGCAGCAGGAACCACTGCTAGGCCCAATGGTCTATATTTAGTTAACGTTATTTATCCCGACGGGTTCGATATGCCTATTAGCCCTCTTGGGCCTATATTTTTGTAAGAAAGGGAGGGTTAAGTACTTCTCAGACCAGTTTTACTTTCGTCATTCAACAATAGTATGATTTAATGATAACTATTGGTTTTGGATGTCAGGTATCTTGCCAGAACACAAGCAAACATAAAGCGAAAAAACAACGCCAAGTTAAGCAAAAAATCACTAAATCGCGACTAAAAAAGAATTATAAATAGGAATGTTCCATGAGTTGGATAGAGAAAATACTTCCACGAACACAGTCTTCAATCAAGAGTAACGTACCCGAAGGTATTTGGACAAAGTGCGGGTCTTGTAATGCGATACTTTACAAAACTGAATTGGAAAAGCAATTAGAAGTTTGTCCAAAATGCGATCACCATATGCGTATTACAGCGCGTGCTCGAATAAACGCGTTTTTAGATGCAAAAGGTCGGGAAGAAATTGCAGCAGATCTTGAACCACAAGACATACTGAAGTTTAAAGACAGTAAAAAGTATAAAGATCGTATTATCGCTGCGCAGAAGTCGACCAATGAAAAAGATGCGCTGGTAGTGATGAAAGGTCAACTAAATGGAATGCCAATTGTTGTCGTCAGTTTTGAATTTGCCTTCATGGGTGGATCAATGGCATCTGTTGTGGGAGCAAAGTTTGTTGCTGCAGTGAATTCTTGCCTGAAAAACAAGACACCTTTAGTGTGTTTTTCTACAAGCGGCGGTGCGCGCATGCAAGAAGCCCTGTTATCACTAATGCAAATGGCAAAAACAAGTGCTGCACTTGCCAAAATGAGTAAACAAGGGCTGCCATATATTTCGGTATTAACCGACCCTACAATGGGCGGTGTTTCTGCTAGTTTAGCAATGCTTGGTGATATTAATGTAGCAGAGCCAAAGGCACTTATTGGTTTTGCCGGTCCTCGGGTTATAGAACAAACGGTAAGAGAGACATTGCCAGCAGGTTTCCAACGCAGTGAGTTTTTGATTGAAAAGGGCGCAATTGACATGATTGTTGACCGTCGACAAATGCGCGATAAACTGTATTCGGTGTTGTCGAAATTGCATCATCATCACCTTGCTAGCTAACATTTAGTTAATTTATAATAGATAAATATCAGTAATGAACAAGAAAACAGGTCTATCTGATTGGTTGACTTACATCGAGCAGGCCCATACCAAGGAAATCGATATGGGCTTGTCGCGCACTGAGATGCTTGTAAATCGTCTTCAAATTGACTTTACAGATCAATATGTTATCACCGTTGGCGGGACTAATGGCAAAGGAACAACATGTGCGCTTATTGAGCAAATTTGTTTGCATGCTGGCCTCACGGTAGGTGTTTATAGTTCCCCCCATTTAGTTACTTTTTGCGAGCGGATCCGCTTAAACGGTAGCCTAATTACTGAAGCATCGCTTTGCGATATTTTTGAAAAAATAGACAATACGCGTAAAGATCCTGCCCAACAATCAATCGAACTTACTTATTTTGAATTCGCAACATTGGCCGCATTGAAAGCCTTTTCAGAGCAAAAAGTAGATGTTGTGATTTTAGAAGTGGGTTTGGGTGGTCGACTAGATGCAGTCAATGTAATAGATACTGATATAGCAGTGATTACGAGTATAGGACTTGATCATCAAGATTGGTTGGGTGATACAAAAGAAAAAATTGCGTTTGAAAAAGCGGGCATTTTTCGTGCAAATACACCTGCGATTATTGGGCATG
>JBLHOI010000068.1:0-8560 GCA_047621375.1 Glaciecola sp. | reverse complement strand
AAATTTTTTGTAAATCGTTTTTTGTTGTCGACACTCATAATGAGTGCCCACACAGATTGTCTTGTTATAAATTGTTAAAGAACATGCCAGCTTCTTTCTATTTCACTGGCGGCTTGAAAGTCACGTTACGTGCCGTCTCAAGCGGGATGCATATACTACCTACATCATTTTTATTGTCAAGCTTTTTTACAATTCTTTCTGAATTTATTTTTAACCGACACCGCCGATAAAACCAATTCAAACTACACTAAAACTCACTGTTCAAGTGACTTACCAAACCTTCTTGGCTGCCTCCCTTGACCAGAGCGCGCATTCTACAGAAACCAAACAAGGGTTCAAGTGTTTTTTCTAATTATTTTATAAAATCACTAAAAAAGGTTTGAAAATTACGAGTAGAAGCCGCTAAAAAACAATAAATTCAGTAGGTTACACTGTTAAAATGAGTGAAGTGTAATAAATGGGTGATTCTAGGTAGCTGAGATGGGTCAATAAAGTAGACATTACTACCTCGTTATTGGCACTGAGATAGTAATGTCTGAAGCTTGAGTCTTGATGTTATTTATTGGATGTATCGTGTTTGTTGGTTGTATCAGTTTGTGCACTGTCAGCAGGCACACTGTCAGACCGGTCAATATCGACGTTATCATCACTGGTGTCGTCAAAGTCAGCATCAACCTCTGATTCGCCAACAACATCTTCGAGGGTTACTTTGTCTACTGTTCTGAATGTGTTTACTGGCCCAGCGACGGCATATAATAGAAATGCGATAAATAAAACGAGGGATGGTGCTGTAGCAACAACTATGAATACAAGCATGACAATGAGAATAGCGACAAAAGGAACTTTGCCGTGCCAATCTAACGTTTTGAAACTATTGTATTTGAAGTTACTAACCATCAATAAACCTGAGATACCGGTTACTAAGGCGACTACGATACCGTATTCATTGCCATCTATCTCATAGTCAATACTTACCCAAACCATACCGGCAACCAATGCTGCCGCTGCGGGACTAGCTAAGCCCTGAAAGAAATTATTATCCGCTTTGCCTATTTGGGTATTAAACCTAGCAAGCCTGAGTGCTGCGCATGCAACATATACGAACGCTGCCAGCCAGCCTATCTTACCTAATTCAGCAAGTCCGAAATTATAAGCTACCAGCGCGGGTGCCATACCAAATGAAACCATGTCAGCCATTGAATCATATTCAGCGCCAAAATCACTCTGAGTATTTGTTATTCTCGCTACACGACCATCTAATCCATCGAATATCATTGCAACAAATATTGCGATAGCGGCAGATTCGAAATGATTATTCATTGACATAACTACTGCATAAAAGCCGGAAAAAAGACCCGCAGTCGTTAATAGGTTAGGAAGTAAATAGATACCTTTTCGTTTATTAGCTGGCATGTTTATAGTAATACTCAATAGTTTTATATTAACTGTGCGTAAACACACTATGCCATACTACAGGGGCGAATAGATGTTATTTATGCGTATAGTTATTGGTTGATTAATTGTAGTACATAAACAATAGGGCTGTATATCTTAGTCGGTCTTATGTTATTAAATTCCGTTATTCAAGGACCTAACTGAGGTCTTTACACAGCCTATTATTTGTTATTAGCAAATAGTCAACACACCATCGACAACATCAATCCTTACTGTTTCTTTGTCTACTAACTTGTCGCTTAGTAAAGTTTCGGCTAATGGATTTGCAATCTGCGACTGAATCGCACGTTTAAGTGGACGAGCACCATATACCGGATCAAAACCCGCATCTGCAATAATTTCTAAGGCCGCTCCTGAAATTTCTAACTTCAACCCCATTTCTTGTAACCGCTGACGTAAACCTAACAGTTGAATTTTAGCAATAGATTTTATCTCTTCCCTACCCAATGAGTGAAAAACGACAATATCGTCAACCCTATTAATAAACTCAGGTCTAAAATGAGTCGATACTTCAGTCATCACCGCTTTCTTCATTTCCGCATAGGTGCTGTCATCGTTGTGTGTTTGAATGATTTCCGAGCCTAAATTAGAGGTCATGATAATCAAGGTATTCTTAAAGTTGACGGTTCGCCCGTGTCCATCAGTTAATCTACCATCGTCTAACACTTGCAATAGTATATTGAATACGTCTGGATGTGCCTTTTCAACTTCATCTAGCAAAATCACGGAGTAAGGCTTACGTCTAACAGCTTCCGTTAAATATCCCCCTTCTTCATAGCCTACGTATCCTGGAGGAGCACCAACCAATCTCGATACCGAGTGTTTTTCCATGAACTCGGACATATCAATACGGATCATGGCATCTTCAGTATCGAATAAAAAGTTAGCCAATGACTTACATAGCTCTGTTTTACCCACACCTGTTGGACCTAAGAATAAAAATGATCCCGTCGGTTTATCTGGATCGGACAATCCGGCGCGAGAACGTTTAATTGCATTAGATACAGCGACTACCGCCTCTTGTTGCCCAATAACACGTTTACCAATGATGTCTTCCATGTTTATTAATTTATCTTTCTCACCTTCCAACATTTTACTGACTGGAATACCTGTCCAGCGAGATAGCACATCCGCTATCTCCTTTTCGGTGACTTTATTTTTTAACAGTCGCGTCGCCGTTGTTTCGGTTTCAGCCTCATTTGCTTGCTCAAGCCTTAACTCTAGCTCGGGGATACGACCGTATTGAAGTTCTGACATTCTCGACAGGTCGGAAGCTCTGCGTGCTATTTCCAAATCAAGTTTAGCTTGTTCAAGTTCTGCTTTAATAAACTGAGTACCCTGCATTGCACTTTTTTCAGCCCGCCAAATTTTATCTAATGCAGCGAATTTCGTTTCAAGTTGCTCCCGCTCAATTTCAATAACCTCAAGTCGCTTAAGACTACCCGTATCGGTCTCCTTGGATAACGCCTGTTCTTCTAGTTTTAACTGAATAATACGACGCTCAAGTTTATCCATTTCTTCTGGTTTAGAGTCAATTTGCATTCTAATGCTAGAAGCAGCTTCATCAATTAAGTCGATAGCCTTATCAGGGAGTTGTCGGTCGCTAATATATCGATTAGATAAATTAGCCGCAGCGACGATTGCTGGGTCAGTAATATCAACGGAGTGATGCAACTCATAGCGCTCTTTTAATCCACGTAAAATGGCGATGGTATCCTCTACTGAGGGCTGATCAACTTGTACTTTTTGGAAACGCCGCTCTAATGCTGCGTCTTTTTCAATATATTTTCTGTATTCATCCAGCGTGGTCGCACCTACGCAATGCAGTTCACCGCGAGCCAGAGCTGGCTTGAGCATATTACCCGCGTCCATGGCGCCCTCACCTGCACCGGCGCCAACCATGGTATGAAGCTCATCAATAAAGAGAATGACTTTACCTTCTTCTTTGGATAGCTCATTAAGGACCGATTTTAGACGTTCTTCAAATTCACCACGAAATTTTGCCCCAGCTAAAAGCGAGCCCATATCCAAAGACAACACCCGCTTATTTTTCAATCCTTCTGGTACTTCACCATTAATAATACGCTGCGCTAAACCTTCGACAATTGCGGTTTTACCAACTCCAGGTTCACCAATCAATACAGGATTGTTTTTAGTCCTGCGCTGCAGAACCTGTATTGTTCTACGAATTTCATCATCGCGTCCAATAACAGGATCGAGTTTGCCCTGCTCTGCACGTTCGGTAAGATCCATGGTATATTTTTCAAGTGCGTGACGGACGTCTTCGGCGTTAGGGTCAGTTACTTTTTGGCCATTACGCAACACCTCGATAGCCACTTCAATATCTGACTTCTTAACACCCAGTGTTTTAAATATTTTGCCCAGATAACCAGTATCGTCAATTGAGGCAAGCACAAATATTTCCGAGGTGATGTAGTCGTCTTTACGTTTTTGTGCAATCTTGTCACTTAGGTTTAATAGGTTAATTGTATCTTTACCTATTTGCACATCACCACCAATGCCTTGCAATTGAGGCAGTCGCTCAATGGCCTCTGACAAAGAAGAGCGCAAGCTATTAACGTTTACTTTTGCTTGGTCAAATAACGGGCGCACCGAACCACCTTGCTGATTAAGCAACGCCATCATCAGATGCACGGGCTCGATATACTGATGATCTCTTCCCAACGCGAGGCTTTGTGCTTCAGAAATGGCAACTTGAAACTTGCTTGTAAATCGGTCTAATCTCATAAATAACTTAACTCCATTATCACTATAACTCCTCAATGGAGTCGTTAAACGTGACTTTCAAGCTTACTTTTATTCAATTGGGCAAGTCTTTGATTAAGATCAAGTTTGTCATTCGCCCGCAAGTCGATGCACCTTGATGTGTAGAACGCCGATGTGAAAATAGATTAGTTGAAGAATAGGTACAAATATTTGAGTAGTAACGCTGTGAAATACCCAAAGCGTCTAGTTTTAGACTAGCTACTGCAAGCAAATCCAATAACACCTTGTTATTTGCTGAAGATGCTTTCAATGCGCTTGGAAACTGCGAAAACAGATCGGCAACATCAAAACCTACTTCAAAATGTTGTTGAGATATTGACGGTGCAAACCAAACGTGAATATCATGATGAGGTGATGAAAACTGCGCTACTGTATTTTCGATGACACCATTGATGAGTCCTTTCCAACCCGCGTGAACAGCTGCAACTTCAGTACCCTGAGAATTCGCCATCATTAATGCCATACAATCGGCGGTCATTACATTGCAAGGTAAATCAGGCGTTTGAGTAAAGGCAGCATCAGCTTGAATAGAGCCAGCAATAGCCGGTTCTGTCACTCGCAGAACGGTTGTACTATGGGTTTGGTTTAGCCAAGAAATAGCTTGAATATTAGGCACATGACTTTTCAACTCATTGGCTAGAAGCTGACGGTTTGTTTTAACGCAAAACGCGTCATCACCTACGTGTGCGCCTAAATTCAAGCTATCATATACACCGCTACTGACGCCACCATCAATAGTGGTGCTAGCGCAAAAAACGCGTTTATTTACTGGCCACTTGGGCTGAATAAACGTCAGTACCGACAATTAAATATCAATTCCATTAATTTTTGTGTCTTCACGTACTACTTTTAACAGCGTCACAAAATCTTCTGGAATAGGTGCTTTGAAAGTCATTTCTTCTCCACTGATAGGGTGAGAGAGTGTTAACTGCGCAGCATGCAAGGCTTGACGTTTAAATCCGCGCAACGCCGCAATGAATTCCTCGCTAGCATTCTTCGGGAGTCGAGGTCTTCCACCATAGAGAGCATCACCTACAAGTGGGTGGTTAATGTGCGACATATGAACACGAATTTGGTGTGTTCTGCCGCTTTCCAGTTTCAAGCGCAAATAGGTGTATGCACGAAACTTTTCTTTCACTCTATAATGCGTTGTCGCAGGCTTGCCAAACTCTCTTACTGCCATCGCTGTTCTTTTTGTGGCGTGTCTGCCAATCGGTTCGTCAACAAATCCACCGGCGATCATCGTTCCCATGACCAAGGCTTCATATTCACGACCCATCGTTCGCGCTTGCAACTGCTCAACTAAGCTGGTTTGTGCCGGCAGTGTTTTTGCTACAACCATTAGGCCAGTTGTTTCTTTGTCGAGACGATGAACAATGCCGGCTCTGGGGATCTGTTCAATACCCGGAACTTTTGCCAGCAAAGCATTTAACAACGTGCCATCGTGGTTTCCCGCGCCAGGGTGAACAACTAAACCAGCTTGTTTATCGATGACTAATATATCGTCATCTTCATATATAACACTCAAGTCAATATGTTGAGGCTCACTGCTGACTTGAACTTCATGTTCAGCGCCAATAACGATCTGCTCACCACTTTTGAGTTTTAGTCTAGGTGTATCTATTTTTTCACCGTCAACGGTCACAAAGCCAGCCAAGATCCATTCTTTTAGCTTGGATCTAGAGTATTCAGGGAACAAAACTGCCAAACATTGGTCTAGTCTTTTGTCGAATAACGTTTCTGGTACAGTTGCAGAAAGGTTAATTTGGAGTTTATTGGTAGCCATAACATTCGCTTTAATAAATAATGCCCGTAGTATAGCAAGCAAGTTATGTTGCATAACAGCAAGAATTTCTTACACAGCAAATAAACCTTAGTGTAGAATGACAAAATGTGGAATATATTGCGTAATATTGTGCAATAAACCGCCCAAAAGGAAAGAGAGTTAGCTTGACACCAAACCAACTCGTTAATAAATAGAAAAGGTTAAGTAATTTCAAATGATATTGAAAAATAAGATAAGCATCGCAATACTGACCGCCGCAATCATTGGATTAGGCGGTTGTGCATCGTCTGCGGACGAGCAGGCTGAAGCAGTAGCTAATCAAGGTGTTCAAGCACTTTATGCTGACGCTCGTGAAAGCATGGCTATTGGCAACTTTGCACAAGCATCTCAAATACTGAGCGCTATTGATTCAAAATATCCTTTTGGCCCGCATTCACATCAAGTTCAACTAGATCTTATTTTTTCGTATTACAAAGTGGGCAAGCCTGACCAAGCTTTAGCGACAATTGATCGTTTTGTTCGCTTAAATCCAAATCATGCAGATGTCGACTACGCTTACTTTATGCGTGGTGTTACTAATATGGAACTAGACAACAATTTGTTTCAAGAAATGCTGGGCGTCGACCGCTCAGATAGAGATCCATCTAAATCTCGCGAGGCATTCGAGGATTTTAGACGTTTAATTCAAAAGTATCCAAACAGTAAATACGCGACCGATGCAAGTGAGCGTATGTTGCATATCAAAAATAGATTGGCAAGTTATGAAATTGCCGTTGCTCGTTATTACATGAGAAGACAAGCTTACGTTGCTGCAGCAAACCGTGGCAGGTATGTTATTGAAAACTTCCCAGATACCAGTCAAGTTCAGTCTGCATTAGAGATTATGGTGTCGAGTTATAATCAGCTTAATTTGACCGAGCTAAAAGAAAACACAATGAGAACATTGCGTTTAAACTACCCTGATAGTGAGTTCTTAAATTAGCTATAAACGCTGTTGTTGCTATTTAAAGAAATCTGAACAATAAAAAGCACGCCGAAGCGTGCTTTTTATTGTTCAGATTTCAGGGTTGTCATTGTGACAAACCCGAGTTATATACTACTATTTGAAAAACAAGTGGCTGAATGGGTTAATAAGCCTTGCCCAACCAGATGTAAAATGTAGAGGTGCATCAATTACACTGAACACCAAACAACCTTCTTCGGCCGTTGTTGATGGTGTATGTATATTTTTACCGTTCATCACAGTAAAGTCACCACTGTTGTAGTCAGATAAGCCGTCATTAAATGCGCCATTGACAACCAACGTCATTTCACTGCCGCGATGAGTATGTTCTGGAACACCCCCACCTTTTTCCATAAAAATAAAGTTAGCAACAGTATCACCGCCTATATTCACTGGCGCTTGCCATAACTTACCTACCATGTGTGACCAATTGCCCATTGACTCAGAAAGCCTATTCAATGAGCGCGGCAGTGCGAATTTACGACCATCGAGTTCTAGAATTCTAATCTGCGATTCAGACGCTATCCCTCTGTCTACCTGCGCGCAAGTTATATCCGCCATCATGCTGCCAAATAAGTCTGCATCATACGTTTGCGGAGTTCCCTCAAACAGCGTTTCCGAATGTGTTTCTGTATATAACATTACCTTAGAAAAGCACTGAGAACACATATCGCAGTGCGCTGATATCATTATCGCTTCCGATGGAACCGATAGGCCTTCAGAAAATATAGTTAACTGCCTATTTGTAGGATGAAACTTAATCATGCGTTTCCAACATATCTTTTAGACGCTGCAAGGCTAACCTAGTGCGCGACTTTACCGTACCGAGTGGGATGTCTAATTCATCTGCCACTTCCTGCTGCGATTTACCTTCGATGTAAATTGCTTCAATTACCGCTTTTTGTTTTTCGGGTAATTGATTAAATAATTCACCTACTTGTTGTAGCGTGACCTTTTCTTCAAGTGATGTCTCTTTTGGATCTGCAGTTTGCTCGCACAATATGGGCCACATGTCATCGGCACAAACATCTTCCTTGCGATTCTTTAGCTTGCGCAGCATGTCGAAACGAATATTTCTAGCTATAGTAAAGATCCACGTAGACGGAGACCCTTTCTCAGCGTTAAACAAATGCGCTTTTTGCCAAACATTAGACATTGTATCCTGCACCAATTCCATCGCAATAGCTTCATTGCCCATTTGCTTCAATGCGTATGAGCGAAGGCGAGGTGCGAAATAACCAAAAACTTTGGCAAAAGACGCTTTGCATCGTTCTTTTGCGACCGTGTCCAGATGCGCTGCCATTTCTGCAGCACAATCTTTCGGTTTTCTGACGTCAGGCTTGTTATTTTCCAATGTAATTCCGATAAGCATTCATGTTTCCCCGTGATATGCACTGTAGTTATTTACGTCGTGCGATTAAAGAAGATCACAACGAAAAAATATCATGAGATTTATTTTTGGACTCTACTATATAAATAGCAGTGGAGTAACCCAAACTTTTTCATTATTTTTGCATCCAGCAGTTGTG
>JBLHOI010000067.1:0-8668 GCA_047621375.1 Glaciecola sp. | reverse complement strand
TCGGCAGCCAAAGTACTCAGCAAACCTATCTAGTTATTTCGCTCTTTTTCGGTGGTATGGCGTTGGGACAAATATTCTTTGGTCCATTTTCTGATGCACGGGGCAGACGACTAACTATTCTCGTGGGTCTTATTATATTTATTATAGGTACTTTTGTTTGCTACTTAGCGCAATCGATAGAAGCTTTATTGTTTGGTCGACTAATACAAGCTTTTGGCGTATCCGGCCCGAGGGTCGCCTCAATGGCTGTTATTCGTGATCAGTATGCCGGCGACGCGATGGCTCGGGTGATGTCGTTTATTACCGTTATATTTATCCTCGTGCCGATGGTTGCCCCTCTCGTTGGTCAAGCTGTCATGAAGTATTTTCATTGGCGTGAAATTTTCACTGTTTTTTGGATCGTAGCGGTCATTGCGGGTGCGTGGTTTTTCTTACGTCAACCTGAAACGTTAATACGAGCTAATCGCAGAAAATTTGCTTGGCATCATTTCTTTCGGTCTTGTTTTTGGCTTTTAAAGCAACCTCAAGTCATGGGATACTCCATTGCAATGGGTTGCATATTTGGTGCATTTCTAGCTTACCTCAGCGGTTCGCAAACGATCTTTCAAGAAATTTATGATACCGGTGAATGGTTTCCACTGGTATTCGCAACGCTAGCATTTTCGATTGGTCTAGCATCGCTATTTAACGGTCTTATGGTTATGAAATGGGGTATGCACTCGATTTGTGACCGAGCACTATTTTTCTCTTTGTTTTACGGTGTGGCGCTAACTGGCATTACGCTGTACTTTGACGGTGTACCCCCACTCTGGTTGTTTATTAGCACTATGTTTTTTGGTTTCTTTTTTATTGGCATACTCTTTGGCAACTTGAATGCCTTAGCTATGTTGCCGGTTGGTCATATTGCCGGTTTAGGTGCTGCGTTTATTGGGTCTCTTACTAGCTTAATTGCCGTACCTATTGCAACTACCATTAATGTATTTTTAACAGACGATTTAACCCCCATCGCCTTTGGCTTTTTACTATTTTCAGTATTAGCATTTTTTGCAGTGCAATATGCCAAGAAAAAACCAGTGACAGCTCTGTAAACTGAGAATACGGTGTAGACTATGATGAAAGGCAGTTCACAAGTAGCTCGTAATTAAGTTACAGTAATTCTAATTTGCATGCTTGTTTTTTATACTAAAACCTACTATTGTGTAATTTTATTACTAAATGGAGAGGCGTATGAGCTTCAAGAAACAATACCTAAAGTCGAAGCCTGTTTGTAAAGTCACTTTTAAGTTGTCAAAAGACGAAGCTAAAAATGCCGATAAAGTTTGTATTGTGGGTGACTTTAATGATTGGGATGTTGCTGTAAATCCAATGAAGAAGCTAAAAAATGGGTCTTTCTCGTACACCGTGGTTTTGCCAAAAAACGGTCAATACCAATTCCGCTACCTGCTAGACGATAATCAATGGGAAAATGATTGGAACGCGGATGCTTATATTCCTTCGCCCATATCAGTTGACGAAAATTCGGTGCTAGCAGTATAAGATGCAAGTGATAAATTTGAGAGGGTATGGCAGGAAGTGCCATACCCTCTTATTTGAGATGTGTTTTTAATCCAACCCGAACCCATTTTTGCCACTGTACGTTTTCTTTATTTTTGAGGCGAATTAAACTTCTTACCAGAGCCTGAAATTCAACAGCATCTATGATGTAAAAAATGATCCAAGCAACGGGTGCAAGTATTAAAAGGTTCGAATGAAAACGCGTTTTCGAATCGACAACAATTTGTATTATGATCACTGTAGAAATAAAACCGATGACAAAAACCAATGGTATATAATCCTGAGTATAAAAAGTATAACCATAAAATACAGCTAATAATAAAGCTTCAAACAATAAAGTAAGTTCCGCATAGACGGCAAGAGGCAATAGCATAAAAGTAAGGTAAGGAGAATGTTTCTTACTGCAGCTAAAAAATAAATGTCGATGCTTTATAAAGGTCAACAAGCGACCAAACTTCCATCGTAGTCGTTGATTGAATAAATCTTTAAAATTTGATGGACCTTCAGTATAAACTACTGCATCAGCAGCGTAGCGAGTCTTGTATCCGGCTCCTAATATACGCGTAGACATTTCTATGTCTTCTGTAATTATATGTTCATCAAATCCACCTAATTCATCTAATACCTTCTTTCGATAAGCTGCGGCAGCTCCACCAATAATATAGACAGAATTAAATATAGAATCGGCACGCTTAAAGAAAAATCCATATAGATATTCTAGCTGTTGCATTAGCTCTATAGGCGTTCTTCTGTTACCTACGATGACATTTCCAGCGACAGCAGCAACCTCTTTATCAGTGAATCGTTTGATAATATTAGTAATTGCCTTGGCTTCCATCACGCTGTCAGCGTCGATCGTTATAATGATTTCACCCGTGGAATTTTTCAAGCCATAATTCAAGGCCTTCGCTTTACCACCATTGGGTAAATCAAAATATTTTACTTTGGCCATAGCGGCAGAGTCAGCGTCAGCGTGATAAGTGTTGATATAATCGGACACTAACTGATGAGTACTATCTGTGGATCCATCGTTAATGACAATGACTTCAAGATTAGCATAGTGAGTTTGCAATACAGATTTCAGCGTCTTTAAAATGCCCATTTCTTCATTCCAGGCAGGAATTAGAACAGAAACTGAGTAATCTGTTGGCAGCAAACATCGGGATTGCTGATACTTTTCAACCAAAGTGTAG
This sequence comes from Glaciecola sp., assembly GCA_047621375.1. Taxonomy (GTDB): domain Bacteria; phylum Pseudomonadota; class Gammaproteobacteria; order Enterobacterales; family Alteromonadaceae; genus Glaciecola. The sequence continues at coordinate 5,921 of JBLHOI010000067.1, read as the reverse complement.
AAAGGAATTGCGAATAACTGAATAATGTATTTAACAATTATCGGCGCCAAAATCAGAAAGATGACCAACCTTGTATTTGTGAGTGAATCTGAAGGGATATATTCGGTCGTCATCGCCAAATAAAATACGCTGGCCGATACAAAATATAACAGGCATAAAAAGAGCAGACCGCTAATAGACACTGAAGTTTTCATTGAGCTTTGGATTATTACTTGTATGGTGGGTAAGTTGCGAAGTATGCCATTAAATATGAAAATGACAAGTGTTTGTCTTCTAACCACAAAAGTTTAAAGTTGGCCCTAACTTGTGCGGTCGTTATTTTGATTATTATATCTTATCGCTTGTCCTAATAGCCTGACGTCAAGGTGTTCATTTTTAATGATAAATGTGATTAATATCTTGGTTATTAGAGCTCATGTGGTTTCCTTAAAATAATGAGTAAAGTTTCTTACGAATTCCCGTCTTGTATAACGTTTGTGAGAGCATCAATTCGACTATAATCAATAATAAGACCAACAACATATCAAGTCCAAAAGTAGTCTTCATCATGACAACAGGGAATAGTGATTGGGGAGCTTGATTTAATTTTGCCAACGTCATAACGAGGAGTCTTGAAAGAAAAAGCCCGACCAAAATGGCCGGGCAAAAGGAGCTTATGTAAAGCACCTAACGACAGAAAAAGGGATGAAACTAATACTTATTCCTGTTTCATTGAAAAATCATGTAGTCAGTTAACAATTAGGAAACCGACAAGATAATTCTCGCTTACGCAGTCTCTACAATGGCTTTCATATCGATCATGTATCCACGAAGTTTCTCGCCAACACTTTCTACGCCATGAGAACGAATTGCATGGTTAACTAGTACTAGTTTCTTATTATCCACGCCCGTGGACTGGTCAGCCAAACCACCACCAATATGTTCGGCAGTGATTTTTGGCATTAAGTGTTTCTGCAACAACGGCACTGCCGCGTTTGCAAATAAATAGTTTCCGTATTCAGCAGTATCTGAAATAACCACGTTCATTTCATACAGTCGCTTTCTAGCGATTGTATTAGAGATAAGTGGTGTTTCATGCAAGGATTCGTAATATGCCGACTCTGGTAAAATACCGGCTTCAACCATCACATCGAAGGCAAGTTCAACACCGGCTTTAATCATTGCAATTAGCAAAATACCTTTGTCAAAAAATTCCTGATCTGAAATCTTACCGCTATATATAGGGGCGTTCTCGAAACCAGATTGACCCGTCTCTTCACGCCACATTAATAGATTAGCGTCGCCGTTATCCCAATCTTCCATCATGGTCATTGAGAAGTGACCACTAATAATATCGTCTTGATGCTTCTCGAATAGAGGGCGCATCAATGTTGTTAATTCAACTGATAATTCGTGAGCAACAATTTTGGCCGGGTTAGATAATCTATCCATCATGTTGGTTACGCCGCCTATTTTCAGCGCCTCGGTGATGGCTTCTAATCCATATTGAACTAATGCACCTGCATAAGCCGGATCGACACCATCAGATACCATCTTATCAAAGGCGAGTATGGCGCCTGCTTGTTGCATGCCACATAAAATAGTTTGTTCGCCCATCAAATCTGACTTCACTTCAGCAACAAAAGAACTTTCAAGTACACCGGCTCTATCGCCGCCAGTTGCGCTCGCTAATGCCTTCGCTGTTGCCCAACCCTTATCTTCAGGATCATTTTCTGGGTGAACAGCAATCAGTGTTGGCACGCCAAATCCACGTTTATATTCTTCTCTAACTTCCGTTCCCGGACATTTCGGTGCGCACATAACGACAGTAATGTCAGCACGGATCTGTTGACCTTCTTCAACGACGTTGAAGCCATGTGAATAGCTAAGTGTTGCGCCCTTTCTCATTAGAGGCATAACCGTTTCAACGACACTTGAATGTTGTTTATCAGGTGTTAAGTTATATACTAAGTCTGCGCCTGGAATTAAGTCTTGATAGGTACCAACAGTAAAACCATTTGATGAAGCTCGCACGAACGAATCACGTTTTTCATCAATGGCAGCTTGGCGCAATGCATAGCTGATGTTTAAGCCAGAGTCGCGCATATTCAAACCTTGGTTTAAACCCTGTGCGCCGCAGCCTATGATGACAATTGATTGGCCTTTAAGATAATCGCATCCATCTGCGAATTCATTTTTGTGCATAAACCGGCACTTACCGAGTTGGTCTAGCTGCTTTCGTAAAGGTAAAGTGTTGAAGTAATTTGTCATTTTCTGTCCAATAATTTTTGAATCTGCTTTTCAAGCATCTCATTCAAATCACGCATAGTAAAAGCGGATTGACTGTTTATTTTTGTGTCTGTGACGACATGTTTTGATAATAGGTAAATATTTTTGTTTTATAAAGTGATATATTTGAAACTTAACGTTTCATATAATGAAACATTAAGTTTAAATGTTATTCCTGTTTAAATTACTAATAGGCGGTAGAGAATGGAATTAAAGGCCCTACAAATGTTCCGACATCTAGCCAAAGGCTTACATTTCGGTAAAACGGCTCGAGCTATGTTTGTTTCACCGCCTACCTTGTCGCGCGCCATTAGCAGGCTAGAAGAGGAATGTGGCGCTGCGCTGTTTGTTCGTAATAATCGCAGCGTGAAATTGACCGCTGCTGGGCAACGCTTTTTAGAATTTGCGGAATTGACGTTGAATGCTTGGTTGAAAGTACGTGCTGACATTGGTCAACAGCAAACTCAATTGAGTGGAACGCTTTCGTTATATTGCTCAGTAACTGCAAGTCAAAGTCATTTGCCGAAATTGCTAGATAAGCTGCAGGCGCAATATCCTCAAATTGAGCTGAAACTAGATACGGGCGATCATTCCCTCGCTATAGATACGATTGAGCAGCATAAAGCCGATATAGCGATTGCTATTCACACACCAGATTTTCCCGATCATTTGTCATTTATACAAATTGATAAAGTTCCTTTAGTTCTTGTTGTTCCCAAAACACTACAGATAGCGAATATTGATGAGGTGAAGTGGCACGAGCACAGTGTTGTCATGCCTGCGGGTGGACCATCGAAAAGAACCGTAAACCAGTGGTTTGCGGAGCATGGCGTCAAACCAAGAGTATATGCCAGTGTGTCAGGAAACGAAGCTATTGTGAGCATGGTAGCCCTCGGTTTAGGCATTGGTTTTGTTCCGCAAATTGTTTTAGATAATTCGGTAGCTAAAACAAAAGTTACCAGCATTGATGTGAAAGATATTGAGCCTTACTCCTTAGGTTTGTGTTTTTTGCGCGAACGCGAAAATGAAGCCTTAATGCGGGCAATGATTGATCTTTTCAAAAGTTAATGTGTGTAATTTTTTATAAATAATAACGTTACCTGAATATTAATGTGAAGTAGATTGAATTTATCTATAAAATTTAGACGAATTACAGCATCGTATTTATCTGGTCGCAATGGCCTTGCCATAGAGTTGGATGTTTTGCGACAAACCATTATTGCAATAGAAAAAGGTAAGTACGACCCTAGCTTGTCGCTTGCATTTAAAGCAGCAAAGCTCTTTGATATGGCAATCGAAGCAATTGTTCAAGCGCCTGAGACTGCGTAGTTTATTCAGTGAGTTCATTTAACATGCGGTCAAAGCTTCTAAAACTGAGGGCTTCGGCCAAATGTTGTTGATTCACGCGTTTAACGCAGTCTAAGTCGGCAATGGTTCTAGCTACTCGCATTGTTCGATGATAGGCACGCATCGACAAATTCATACTCTGCATGGCTTTACTCAAAAATAAGCTTTCGGTTTCACTCAATGGACAATACAGCTCAATCTCCTTACCATTTAGGCCTTTGTTCAACTTACCTTGGCGCTCTAACTGGCGATGTTGTGCCGCGATCACCCGACGTTTCACAATGTCGCTCGTCTCTACTCCCTTATTAACTGATTGCTCTGCAATGAGACTCTTTTGGCCGTCAGTTGATTGCGAAACCTCGACGATCGAGTTGCTTTGATGCTTCATTTTTAGGGCTTTGCTCAAGTCAATTTTGGGTACATTAACCTGCAGATCGATACGGTCGAGAAAAGGACCAGAAATTCTATTCAAATACCTAAGTACTTGGTCGGGGTTGGCCCGTTTGTCATCTATGTCGCCGGTTGGGCTCGGATTCATTGCGCAGACCAATTGAAAATCAGCTGGATAAACGACTTTTTGCGCTGCACGTGAAATGTTAATTTCGCCGGTTTCCATAGGTTCTCGCAACACATCTAGTATATGTCTTCCAAACTCTGGTAATTCATCTAAAAATAAAACGCCTTTGTGTGCTAGTGAAATTTCTCCGGGCTTTGGATAGCTACCTCCGCCCACAAGTGCGATAGCTGAACAGGTATGATGCGGTTGTCTAAATGCGCGATTACGCCAAGTTGAAGGGCAAATTCTATCACCCGAAATCGACCGAATGGAGGCTGCCTCCAAGGCCGATTCCTCATCTAATTCCGGCATAATAGACAATAATCTATTGGCTAACATGCTTTTTCCTGTGCCCGCGGGGCCAAAGAATAAGATGTTGTGAGCACCTGCGGCTGCAATTTCTAATGCTCGTTTGGCGTGCTGTTGCTCAACAATCTCGGACATGTCGCCAAATGTAGATGGGGTCAACTTTGTTTTTGTTGTTACGTGGGATGCTATTTTGCGTTTGTTACATAGGTGCAAGTAGACTTCAGTGAGTGAATTGGCCGCGATAATTTGGGCTGCACTAACAAGACTTGCTTCATCACCATTACTTTTAGGTAGCACCAATTGCCGGTTTGATTTAGACGCTGCAAAGGCCATCGGCAAGGCACCTTGTATTGGGCGTAAATTCCCTGATAATGCTAACTCACCGACAAATTCGTATTGCATTAAATCGACTCTTTTTAGTTGTTCACTAGCGGCAATAATACCAATAGCGATGGCTAAGTCGAAGCGACTTCCCCCTTTCGGCAGGTCCGCTGGAGCCATATTCACAGTGATTCTTTTTGACGGGAATTCAAAATCAGAATTAATAATAGCACTGCGTACTCGGTCCCGTGATTCTTTTACTGTGGTTTCAGGCAATCCCACTAAGTTAAACGCAGGTAACCCATTTGATAAATGTACCTCAATTGTCACTAGTGGGGCCTCGACACCTAAATTTGCGCGAGTGTAAACGATAGATAAAGACATGCGTTAAATCTCATTGCTTTTAATTGCAATAGACTATGTGATGAACGCACTAAAAACAGCTGTCCTTTATCAGTGTATTTTCAAGAAGTGCTTGCGAAGCGCTATGAATTGAGGCACATTGATTGCGTGACGACAATATGAATCAAGATTTTTCAAGCATCTTCGCAACTTCGACACACACACAAAACGTGTAATGGCGATCGTTGAGCGAGGGAGCAGTGTATTCTCAGAATTCACAAGACCCTCAATTGAAGAGGGTTTTTTCGTTTTTAAAGCCCTTATTTTTAACTGTTACCTGGCCTTTGAACCGCAAATACGCTTGCAAAAGTGATAGATGGAAGAGGTTAGCAAACAAACTACAAGTTTTAACGCACAGAGGTCAGACTTGGCTTTAATAAAAAGTGTCAAGTTAACGGCACCACTAAAGGCACTGTGCGTGAGCAATCAAAATTGGATTACTAATGTCGTCAAGTAACGTAAATAAAAATAACGCGAGTTCCAGTGCTCAAATAGTCACGGGTAAAATGTCGCCATATCAATATCTCACTAAAATATTATGCGCGCCCGTTTATGAGGCTGCTATTAATTCAGACCTAGATTATCTAGCTAGCTTATCGACCGAGCTTAAAAACAAAGTTTATTTAAAGCGCGAGGATCAACAGCCGGTTAAATCGTTCAAAATTAGAGGAGCGTATAATTGCATTCGCCAACTCAGTGACGAACAAAAGGCGGCTGG
>JBLHOI010000066.1:0-8684 GCA_047621375.1 Glaciecola sp. | reverse complement strand
AACGCTTGTGAAAAATGATTCAACGGACAATCAAAATGAACATTGCAAGACTCTGAAGAAGTCCATGCATTAACAAAACCACCGTGTGTATTAAGTAGCTGATTTAAGAAGTTACCATCGGGGTAGCTTTGACTACCGGCAAACAACATATGTTCCATTAGATGCGACAAGCCCTGGCAATCTTCCGGATCACTAAAGTGCCCCATTTCAACGGATATCGAAACAGAGGCTTTTTTTATATCAGGGCACGTTATCAGTGCGTACTCTAAACCATTTTCGAGTTCGCTTATTAAATAATTCCGATTTGCTATTTTTGATGAAAGCAATGCTCTTCCTTGTGGTTGCTATCCTAATAAAACCTGTAATTCGAATAGTTGTAAAGAAATTTCGACTATTGTCATTAACTTTATACTAAAACACTATTGTGGACAGGTCTCATAAAATGTAAGGTTCAAATTGCGACAGAATTCCATTAAAAAGATAACTATTTCATGATTATATTTGTTATGCGCCATGGTGAAGCCGAGCCTTATAAACGGGATGATCAATCAAGGCATCTCACCAGGTTTGGCCTCACGCAATCCGAGCACGCGTCAAAGTGGATGTCTAAGCAGTTAAATGAGGATACTGAATTAAAGCAAATTGATCTGACGTTGGTGAGCCCATATGTCAGAACGATTGAAACTTTAGAAGCCGTTGAACAATTTATGCCAATTAGGAATAAGGTTCAAACTTCTGCTGTAACTCCGGACGGGAATGCCAAGCAAGCGCATGATCTAATTGATGGGGAGTTGTTGCAAGATAATGATATTAATAGCTTATTGATTATTAGTCATATGCCGCTGGTGAGTTTATTAAGCGATGCTATTTGTCATGGGTTTAATGCACGTGTTTTCGGTACTGCCGACGTTCTTATGATCAATTACGATTTGGAGCGTTCATCGGGTCGCCAGCTAGCATTTTACCAAAGCCTTACTTAGCCCAAAATTAACTTAAAAATTAGTGACGTGGAGGTTTACGATTTTTCTGACGAACATTTATTTAGTATTTCTTACTATTACCGATATATAACCATGGTTTGATCATTGAAGAAAGCAGACTGCTCACATGTCAGAAAAGTCGTTACCATTAACGTTATACCAAACTCTTGAGAAACATGCACAAGACGCTGATATTAACAATGATGAAGAGCTCCGAGACATTCTACAAAAGTTAGATTCACTTGATAAAAAAGTTGAGGAATTTAAGCAACGTGCGCACGATAAAAGAGTTGAAAAAGCGCCGAATGTCTTTCTTTTAAAATCACGCTATCCATCAGATAACCTTATATAATTCGCTCGTCTCTTTATTGCTTTGCTGCTGCATCTTGTTCGACAGGAGACGAGTATAAAAGTGGTAAAATTCTCACTGTTTTTATCATATTGCCACTAATATCAACAATTTCTAACGGATATCCTGCCAGTCGCACACTGATATTATTTTCAGGTATTGCTTCTAAGTACTCCAATATCAAACCATTGAGGGTTTTTGGGCCCTCCGTTGGGAAATGCCAATCCATCTCTTTGTTCAATTCTCTAATGTTAGCACTGCCGTCTACCAAGTAACTTCCGTCGGGTTGCTCTAACGCTTCTTTACTGTAGTCAGGGACCATAGAAGTTGTAAAATCACCAATGATTTCCTCCAATATATCTTCTAACGTTACCAGCCCTTGAATATCACCATATTCATCAACTACTAAGCCGATCCGTTCTTTAACAGATTGAAATTTATACATTAATGTATGGAGTGACGTAGAGTCGGGAGTATAATAAATCTCTTTAACCGCACGCAATATACTCGCCTTGGTGAATTGGTCCTTCGATAGCAACCTTAGTGCGTCGCGAACGTGGATGAAACCAACGGCATCATCAATGCTATCACGGTATAGTAAAACACGAGTATGCTGCGAATGAGTGAGTTTCTTTTGAATATCTTTCCAGTCGTCGTTGATATCAATTGCGTAGATATCGCTTCGCGCAACCATTATATCCTCTGCAGTCACTTTTTCTAAGTCTAAGATACTGACTAACATATCTTGGTGCTTCTTAGGAATGAGGTTTCCTGCCTCGTATACGACGGTTCTTAATTCTTCACGGCTTAATGAATCTCCATTTTCACCACTTGGATTAATCCGTAAAATAGCTAAAATGATATTGGTAAATCCATTGACTAATTTTACAAATGGCGTGAATAGAAATAATAAAGGTAATAGGATGAGCGAGCTAGGATAGGCTATTTTTTCAGGGTACATCGCGGCTAAGGTTTTTGGTGTTACCTCTGCAAACACCAGCATAACAAGTGTTAGACCAAAAGTTGTTACTATCGTACCGTAAAATTCACCGAAATAACGAGAAGCAATTATACCCGCTACGAGCGAAGCTGCGATATTTGCCAGGTTGTTGCCAATTAAAATAAGTCCAATTAGTTTGTCTGGTCTGTCAATCAGCTTTTGGACGCGCAGTGCCCTGGGGTCACCTTCATTGGCTAAGTGTTTTAACTTATATCTATTAATCGTCATCATGCCTGTTTCAGAACTTGAAAAATAGGCTGAAACGACAATAAGAACAGCAAGAATGGTAAATAGCGTTTGGGTGGAAATAGCGTCCAACTAAGAGTTTCCTCGTTGTAAATTGTCAATAAATAAAAAAGCGTCCAATATTTCTATTATCTACTATTCAAAAGGGAGTATCTAGTCTTAATGAAAGTACGCAATGACTAATCCAATTTATGTGATATTACAAGATGAACTCGCGAACAACTCGGCTTCCGAAATAGGCTAGCGTTAACAGCGTAACTCCTACTAAATTAAACGTGACTAAAACCCGCGCTTTTAGTCCAGAGAAGTGATGAAGCACTAAGGCAAAGACATAAACAAGGAATCCAAGACTAGATAAAACTGTTTTATGTGCATAACCATTAGCAAACATATTGGGTATAAATATAAAGCCTGAAGCCAAAGCAATACCGAGCAACACCGAACCTATTATCATTAATTTCGTTAGAATATGCTCAACACTAAGGAGAGGGGGGAGTTGATTGTTTGCCAGCGATATCTGTTTATGCTTTAGTTGATAATTAATAAAAGCAAGCTGCAAGGCATACAGAAAACTAATACTGAGTACGCCAAAGGCAAATAAACTCAATATAATGTGGCTAATTAGTCCAAAACTCATATTGATATGAATACCAGTGCTTTGCGGTACAAATATTTGCAAGGTAATAAACAGCGCTGAAAATAAACTAACGACAGGTAAGAACACTAAATTTTTTATATATGCGTTAGCGGCCAGCATAGTGATCGTAACTAACCAAGCAAGTAAGACCGCAACTTGGGTTATGCTTAGCTGTTCTGATTGATTATTCATACTCGATATCAATATAAGCCCTAAATGGCCCAGCGTTGCTGCGTAAAGTAAATAATGCGGTAGTTTGACCACCTGATTATGAGGCGAAAAAAAAGCCCTGGACAGCGCTATCCCTGCCCATAAATAGAGACATAGCGTGGGTACATACAAAGCAAAAGTGTAATCCATTATTGACCTTAGTTCGAATCCTAACACCGTTATAGCAAAACAGAGTCGATCTGCGCAACATAAGTATTGTATACTCTTGTCATATTATCGCGAAATCAAATTATTAATATGTTTCAGAATTTATCAGACAGATTGGGCCAAACCCTCAAAAACATCAGCGGGAAAGGCAGAATAACCGAAGACAACATAAAAGAAACGTTGCGCGAAGTTCGCATGGCGTTGCTCGAAGCAGACGTGGCATTGCCTGTCATTAAAGACTTCGTCGAGCGCGTAAAAGAGCGTTCAGTTGGTATCGAGGTATCAAAAAGTCTAAACCCAGGCCAAATGCTGATTAAAATTGTTCAAGGTGAACTTGAAACAATTATGGGCTCTGAGAATGAAGGTTTAAACCTTGCCGCAACGCCACCAGCCGTTATTTTGATGGCCGGCCTGCAAGGTGCAGGTAAAACCACCAGTGTCGGTAAGCTTGCAAAATATTTGAAAGAGCGTGATAAGAAGAAAGTAATGGTAGTGAGCGCCGATGTTTACAGACCTGCAGCTATCAAGCAACTTCAAACTTTGGCTGAAGAAGTTGATGTCGAATTTTTCCCTTCATCGGCACTACAAAAACCAATTGATATTGTTGAAGGTGCAATTGCGCAAGCGAAATTGAAGTTTATTGACGTTCTGATTGTAGATACTGCAGGTCGCCTTGCTGTTGACACCGAAATGATGAACGAAATTCAACAATTGCATAAAGCGCTGAAGCCTGTTGAGACACTATTTGTGGTAGATGCCATGACAGGTCAAGATGCCGCGAATACAGCTAAGGCATTCAACGAAGCGTTGCCATTGACTGGTGTTATCTTAACCAAGGCAGATGGTGATGCTCGTGGCGGTGCTGCCTTATCTGTAAAACATATTACAGGTAAACCGATTAAGTTCTTAGGTATGGGCGAAAAGCTTGATGCACTAGAACCGTTCCATCCTCAGCGTATTGCGAGTCGTATTTTGGGCATGGGTGACGTCTTGAGCTTAATCGAGGACGTTGAACGCAATGTCGATAAAGCCAAAGCGCAACAACTCGCTCAGAAAATGAAGAAGGGCAAAGGATTTGACCTGCAAGACTTTAAAGAACAGTTAGAGCAGATGCGAAACATGGGCGGCATGATGTCGCTGATGGATAAAATGCCAGGCATGGGTAATATGACGGCTAAGATTAAAGACTCAGCTAACGATAAACAGTTTACCCAAATGGAAGCCATTATAAATTCAATGACTCCATCGGAACGTCAGCGGCCTGATGTTATTAAAGGGTCGAGAAAACGCAGAATTGCTATGGGTTCAGGCACGCAAATTCAAGATGTGAACAAGATGCTCAAGCAATTCATGCAAATGCAAAAAATGATGAAGAAAATGTCAGGCGGCGGGATGAAGAAAATGATGCGCGGTATGGGTGGAATGATGCCTCCCGGCGGACCCGGTGGTGCAGGCGGTATGGGCGGTGGATTTGGGCCCCGCTAACAGTTATTAAAGCGAATACAAAACGGGCTGATTAGGCCCGTTTTTTCATGCTGAATAATAAATAAAATCGACATTGAATCGGCGACCTTATTCCATTTCCCTTTTTAATGACAAATTCCTTGCAAAATAAGCAATGAAACGTATAATTCGGTCACCTTTTTTCCAGCGTAGCGGGAATCTAGGTATGTTAACGGTAACGCTACAATGAGTTTGAGGCATATATGGTTACTATTCGCTTACAGCGTGGTGGCGCGAAAAAGCGTCCATTTTATCAAGTAGTTGTTGCAGACAGTCGTCGTGCACGCAACGGTAAATTCATCGAAAACTTGGGTTTCTTCAATCCAACTGCACAAGGTCAAGCTGAACGTTTACGTTTAGACCTAGCGCGTGTTGAGCATTGGGTAGGCGTAGGTGCAGGTGTTTCTGACCGTGTTGCTCGCTTGGTAAAAGATGCAAAAGTTGCTGCTTAATAGCGCTTTTGTTGTAGTTATTTGAGGTAAAGATGAGTTCAGCGTCTGACACAATTATTGTTGGCAAAATCGGTGCTCCTTACGGAGTAAAAGGTTGGGTCAAAATAAACAGCTTTACGCAAGTAACACAAGATATATTTGGTTATGCACCTTGGCGGTTAAACGGCAGTGGTTGTGATAATCGAGAGATAGAAATTGACGAGTGGAGAACTCACGGTAACGGGTTAGTTGCTAAGTTAGTTGGAATTGAATCAAGAGACGATGTTGAGCAAGTTAAAAATGCTGAGATATCGGTTCCTACTTCGGTTTTACCTGAGTTAGAGGAAGACTTTTACTGGAAGGATTTAATAGGTATGCAAGTTGTAACCGACAAAGGCTATGATTTGGGTGTTATTAAAGACATGTTCGAAACAGGTGCAAACGATGTGATGCTTATAAAAGCAAAAAACAACGATGCATTCGGTCAAAAGGAACGTTTATTGCCATTTCTTCACGACCAAGTTGTGTTGAATGTTGATAAGCAGGCTAGATCTATTACGGTGGACTGGGATCCAGGTTTTTAATGCAACCTGCCCAACGTTTTGGTGTGGTGACGTTATTTCCTGAAATGTTCGAACCCTTCTTGAATCAAGGAGTGTTCGGCAGAGCAGTAAAAAACGGCATTATACAGGTGGACCTTTTTAATCCTCGCGATTATACCACCGACAAACATCGAACCGTTGATGACCGCCCTTACGGTGGTGGGCCCGGAATGCTGATGATGGTACAGCCATTAACAGACGCAATATCTGATGCAAAAGTTGCATTAGGTGAAAATAGTTTGGTTGTGTATTTAACACCACAAGGTCAAACGCTAAACCAGACTGCGGTTCAGTCTTTAACTCAGCTACCTAATATTATATTAGTCGCTGGGAGATACGAAGGCATCGACGAGCGCGTTATTAATGCTTTAGTTGATCAGGAATGGTCGATTGGGGATTACGTCTTAAGTGGCGGCGAGCTGCCAGCAATGGTATTGATGGATTCTGTATCGAGATTGTTACCTGATGTATTGGGGCACAGTCAATCTGCGGTGGAAGATTCTTTTGCTAATGGTTTACTAGACTGCCCTCATTACACTCGGCCCGAAGTGTTAAATGGTGAAGTAGTTCCAAGTGTGTTACTTAGTGGCAATCATGAAAAAATTAGGCAGTGGCGACTTACAAATTCTTTAAAAAGAACATTGGAAAGGCGCCCTGATTTACTAAATTACCTAGCTCTGACTGAGGAGCAACAAAAAATTCTGACTCAACTTAAAAGCGAGCAGAAGTTGCGGCAGAATGACAGTTAACTAGGCTGAGAGGATCTGATGAGTAAAGTAAGTCAAAATATCATCATAAAAATTGAGCAAGCACAGCTCAAAACTGATGTCCCGGCTTTTAGCCCGGGTGACACTGTAGTTGTTAAAGTAAGAGTAAAGGAAGGCGAGAAAGAACGCCTTCAGGCATACGAAGGCATAGTAATAGCTAAGCGCAACCGTGGTCTGCACTCTGCTTTCACTGTACGTAAGATTTCTAGTGGTGAAGGTGTAGAGCGTGTGTTCCAAACTCATAGCCCAGCAATTTCTTCTATTGAAGTGAAACGTCGTGGTGCTGTTCGTCGCGCTAAATTGTATTACTTGCGTGAACGTTCAGGTAAGTCTGCACGTATCAAAGAAAAACTTAACTAATTTTAATTTGGTGTTATCGTTAACATTCAAAAGCCCGCTTAATTGCGGGCTTTTTGTTTCTAGATCTGTGTGGGCTACCAAGAAGCCAGTGAAGGGGTCTCATGACTTTGTCTAATGCTAAAACGTAATAAGTGACTCTCATTAAAATGTGTCAGGCAGCTTCTACCTCGATATTATAATCAGCCATATTGAGGTACTTTCTGATTACTTTAAAGGCACGTAAATATTTACTGTTGCGCTGATAACATACGCTTTCAATAACATTACCATCGTCATTGAGCAAATACGTAGCAAAACGGACACCATTTTTGTATGGCAAGTATAAGCGAAGAATAGCAAATTTTGTTTTTGCATCAGCTTCGCTAATAATCATATACATGCAAGGGGGTAAATTCACATAATCGAGCCTTTGATCCTGTCCATACAGTATCAATGACTTTTGAAATGCATTGTCTGCTAATTTATTTTCATCGCTGTTCAAGCACACACAATAACGCTTAACTAACAGATCAATACTCTTTATTCCTGTCGATATCGTTTTTATTAAGTGCCTTGGATATAGTGCATAGCTCTTTATACCGACTGGAAAGTCAGTTTTTGTAATAGTATTTTGACGTAAATAATTAGATGTAGTCATTTAAATCACCTCAATATGATTATACATGTTTATATGTACAGTATATTACTGGATGAAAATTAGTCAATAATTTATTTTAAATAACGGCATATTTTAATATTAGTTATTTTGTGTTCTCTATATATATTCTATCTAATCGCTTTTTACTTACTATTAAGTTGGCTTTATATTTTTTATGACGGCTACTAAAATGCTTTTCATAACAAAGTAGCAAATATTCATTTATGAAGGCCGGGTTAGTATTCAGCGTAGATAGAGAATGAAGTAACATATAAAAAAATTAAAATAATATTACTGGGCTCGAGTTACGCCTTATCAAAGGTCCTTACATTACGAATGCATTGATTTGCAAAAGTGTTATAAGCTGGCAACCAGATAACTTTCCAAATGCGGCAGAAATTAATGATAAGACGACAGAGACGGAGAAAATGATGGATGGGAAAAAACGAACTTGATTTTTGCTGCAGATTTTTGTACACAATGCAACATACTTAAACGTTGCACTGTGTCATAGTCAGGTTATTCACGCTGCTAGTGATTACCTTCGATGTATTAATTTAGCTTATATTCGGCTGGCTTACCTTGTGAATCAGATTTACGAATAAACTCGCGTATATCGTTATTTGCATTTTCTAAATCGACCCGACGCAAATACATCATGTGACCGCTTCTATAGCCTTTAAAATCGATGCGGTCGCTCATTTGCGTGCTGGGATCTAAATGCCACATATTGTATTTAGCATCAAAGTAATTGGTCGCGCCATCATAGTAGCCTGATTGGATCAGCACATTTA